>CAYTDU010001078.1:0-2047 GCA_964436395.1 uncultured Gemmatimonadaceae bacterium
GGCGGGTGCGCCGCCTGACGGCCGGCACCTCGCAATCGTCAGCTCTCGTTGGCACACTTCAGAGTTCTATGAGGTTGCGACACTCGAGGTTGCCACCGGCGAAGTCACGCGTCTGACGGATTCACCTGAGAACGAGTCTCAGGTGAGGTGGAGCCCGGATGGAACGCGCATCGGTTTTTTGCGCACAAGACCGGGTAGCTACAATGCCGACTTCTGCTGGACCACCCCCAAAGCCGATCCGCCAGTGTGTGTTCGAGAAGCCAGCTGGTTCTCGGGATGGGATGGCCCAAACAACGTGCTAGTCGCCTTGGACAGCACTGGAACGAGATGGTTCGGCCGCCTGAACCTGGAGGACGGCCGATTCCAGCCGATCGTGCCTTGGGGGACATTTGTACGCCTCTACAATTCCCGCGACGGAGCATGGATTCTAGGCTTGTATCGAGATTCGGTGTCCGGCCGATCTGCCTGGAAGTTGTTTCCAACCGACGCACCCAATATCGCCCGAGAGGTGTTGCTGCCGACCGGCAACACCGACGGATTCGTGATGGCTCTCAAGCCGACCAGGCCGCAGTTCCAATATCTGGAACGTCTCGCAATTGATAGTCTTTCCACAGCTTTGCCGCTTGGGATCCCTATGCTCCTGAATGCTTCAGGATTCGACGCAATCGGAAACAGCCTTCCACTCAGAAACGTCGCATGGGGAGTACACGGCCCCGCAGTAGCAGAAGTCGACCCACGCGGCGTTCTCAGGCCACGACAGGCAGGAATCACGCTTATACGTGCAACCGCGGGTGGTTGGCGCAAGGATTCAGCAAGGATCGAAGTAGCTGATGTCGCCGCAGCCGAGGTCTTCGCCGAGGCATGGTCAGAGGACTGGAATGTGAGATGGGATGCGTACGGTGACCCGATGCCGCTCGTTACCGTTGGGCCTGATTCGGTGGACGCATTCTGGAACAACTCGGACGTGTCATTCACGAGTGGCGCATTCACCCAACAAATGTGGCCGGCTAACTCAGGCCTGTTCGTTGAGGCTTGGATATCGACGACAATTACCGATCCAATTCAGCAGACAATGAGCCTGTCCTTTGCAGGCTGGATGGACCCCGAAGCGATCGGTGACTGGAACCACACAGAAGGCTACGTTCCTGGTCGCTCCAGCGATTCTCGTCCCGAACACTGTGCCATCGCATATCCCAACAAGAACGAGGTGCAGACTGGAGAAGTCTCACTTCAGGTCGGCAGGGGCATTGATTTCTATAATACGGGAATGACATTTCACACCGGCGAATGGCACCGCGTGTTGGTGCAGATCTTCCCCGACGGCACTTGCGGAATTGCGGTCAACGGACGCGCCATAGCTCGCAGCACAACGCGAGTGCCACTGGACCACCAATATCGTTTGTGGACTGAGGGACGGTCGACAGGATCCGAGATGCTCGTCGGTCCTTTGGAAATTTGGACAGGAGTGCAGGCCGGCGTCGACTGGTCCGCCCTCGACTGGCCGGGTTAAAAGGCCTGAGTTCATGTTTCCACCGGGAATCCCTACGAGGCCGGTTGGGGAATTCTCGTTCCCTACGAGGTGGTTGATTCCCTACGTATTGGCACCTTCTGACACCGAGAGCGAGTAGCGGGCAATGACTTATGGGAACCATCACGCAATCGCATAAGATGGCGTGAACAGGCATGCACAACACAGGACTCTTACTTGCAGTCGCGTGTTCGAAAATGACAGCCTGACGGGGCGAGACAGACAAGAAAGTCTAGAAGAAACTGTCCCGGTTTAGATGGTCCTGAGAACGGGGGGCAGCATAGGTCCAGCCGACAAATGTCCCAATTTCGTACCCTACTGTCCCAAAAGCGCACTAGCGGAGCGTGGATATCGGGTGCATTCTAGGATGCAAGCTTGTTTCTGGCGTTTTCGCAGCATATGAGGCGCATATGCAGCCACCGCTTACGCAGCATTTCGATCTATCAAGCGCGAGACTACATCGGGATTATGCCTTAGTCGGGGTGGGGAGGTGGAGAGCATGCAGGAAACTGGGAGTTA
>CAYTDU010001079.1:0-2045 GCA_964436395.1 uncultured Gemmatimonadaceae bacterium
CCATAAGCCGGATGCGATAGTCCACTGCGCAGGCAAAGTCGGCGGTATTCAGGCCTTCCGGCATGATGTCGAGGATTTCTACCACATCACCCTGAGGCGTCACACTGTACACCTGACCATCCCATTTGGACACGATGTAGTTACCGTCGTTGTCCAGTCTGATGCCGTCAATGACTCCAGCGCCAAAGCAGGCGATTCGCCGCAGTGCCTTGTGCTCTAGATCCACCGCCTTCAGTACTCCGTCCCCCGAGTTGCCGATCAGGAGTTCATTGTCGTGTAGATGAAGACCGTTTGCACTACCTATCTCTCTGCCGCCGTACCACTCCTCCACCTCTCCATCCTTGAACCTGTAGATCCTGCTCAGCTCGTGAGAAGACGGGTAAGTGTCGGTGATGTAGACGTTACCTTCCGCGTCGATCGAGACGTCGTTCAAGAATTGCGACCCGGGGATCGTATGCCGCCGCAGTATCTCACCGGTTGCCAGATCGACCTCCGCGAGGCCGGTTCGCTCCGCGACGTAAAGCACGCCATTATAGATGTTCATTCCGGCGGGGCCCTTGAGATCGTCGGCCCATCGCTCCTCGACCAATTCCCCGTCGAGGTTCAGTTGCGAGATATATCCCGTGTTCTCAGGAGTGGAAAAAGTGTTGATGTCGTAGTTAGTCACATACAGAACCTTACGATCGGGATCGAAAAGAACTGATTCTGGAGTGAGAAAGGTGTCGGAAGTCTCCCATGCTTTGGACGTGCGGTGATGTTCTTTGATCGGCATCTCCAACACGGGATCGGTTGCGCCCATTAATCCCCATCCACCGAAATTCTCGGTAACCATCATGAAGATCTCATTGAGGCCCTTCTCCAAGGTCAGATTAACCGTGTCGAACGGCCCAACCACACCAAGGAACGATGGATCTCTCGACCGATACGCGCTGTTTGCCGCGAACACCTTCTTGCCGTTCAGGAAGAGATCGATCTCGTCGGAGTACCCCAAAGTGAACTTCACGTCCTGCGTTTCAGTCGCACGAAATACCGCTCTCGCGAAAACCAGGTCCGGCCCTCCTTCGGTGCGTTCAGCGTACCGGCCGACATCAACCAATCCTGATGGTTCAGCTTCGACTTTCTGCCATCTCGCGCTGGCGATCGCCATGAACCCCGGATAAGCATCGCGGTTCACGCGTTCGGCCTTAATGGCGCGGGACACTTCCCAATTGATGATGGTTCCCGGAGCTACCGACGGTTCGGGAGGGGTTTCACCCCCCAGATCGTTGTCGATCGAGTAGCTGAAGTTGGAAAAACACGCCTCTTCTCCGGTCGAGTCCAGCACGCCTATTGAGCCGCGGCTCACGCCGTGTTTTAGATCCGTGACCGTCAAATCGGGCTCTTCGGCTCCATTCACGTACACGCGCGCCTGCGACCCTGAGATCTCCAGCTTCAGATGCACCCACTCATCGGCAGGAAAATCTGCACCTGCCGTATACCCTTCTCCACTGTATAGCTGCCAGCCGGTGACCCCATTGATCATTGGCGTGTACTGAATCGCGTCGGTGTAGAACGGCGACCTGTGTGGGCGTATGTAGACCCACTCCATGTTGGTCTGATCCTGCATACGAAACACGATGCCAGGATATGCCCGAGTCCTATCCGGAGTTGCTATGTCTACCTCAACTACTCCGTTCTCGAATTCCACATCTCTCAGTAACGCGGCTCCCGCAACACACTCCCTACCGTATCGATTGACAACCTGAGCATTGGACATGTCCCACCGGTCTGGCCCGAACGCTACCGGAATCTGCTGAGCGTGTGATTTTGTGGGTGTAAGTGCGAAAGCGAGGGGAAGTGACAGCAGGCAGTACCGAAAGATTGGCAGTCTCATACTCATAGCGGCCTCTCCGAACACGATCCTAAGCTGAACCGGGCGGACCCATTGCCCACCCGGTTTGACCCTTACCAGATCGACCCTACGATAATCTAGGGGAAGATGTTACAGCCGCCGACGTTCACAGGTTGATGGCCAACCCAAATCTGAACGTCATGAGGTTCGCCTC
>CAYTDU010001080.1:0-2032 GCA_964436395.1 uncultured Gemmatimonadaceae bacterium
CGTGCCGGGACGAGCGGAGTAAACGGTCGGTTAGCGAGCGAGATTCGTGTTACGGATTACCGCCCAAGATACCGCATCACCGTCGGAAACCAGAGTTGACTCATGAATGCCCCGACCGGTGACATCGCCAGACCGCTGTGCATACCTCCAATATTGGTGAGCACTACAAAGACCACGTCTGTGTCTTCCAGCCAATACATGCCGGCGCTAAACCCAAGAGTCCCACCGCCATGGCCCAACCTTGCGTGTCCGTCGTAGTAGTTCTCCGTCCGCGAGATACCCTGCAGGTATTGGTTGCGACTGTTCCGTGCCTCCCTGGGAGGATAGTACGTGAACGCTTCACTCTTCATATCGGGCGTGATCAGTTCACCATCGCGCAGTTCCTGCGCCCATCGCACCAGGTCGCTCGCCGAAGATACAATTCCGCCCGCTGTCCATTCGGGTGATAGGTTGCCGGCCGTGGATTCCACGACGTATGGTCTGATCTCCGTGAAACCGCGATGAACCCCGGCCACTCGCTCGTACTGAGGCGTCGCATAGTGGTAATGGTGTACATAACCACCCGGGACTTCCTCGAATGATTCGAGGAATGTGTTCTCGAGGCCGAGGGGCTCCAGGAGGCGCGACCGGATCTCTTCCGTGGCGTCGTTGCCTGTTACCGCCTCGATGATGAGGCCGAGTATGGTGTAATTGGTGTTGGAGTAGGAGTAGCGCTCTCCCGGTTCCCCTGTAGGTGGAAGCAGGTCGGCTGTGCAGTACTCTAGAGTCTCGGTCTTCCCCCACACGTACCCCAACTCCATCTCAGCTCCGCGCCCTTTCGGAATCCAATCTTCCTGGAACTCCCAGGTAGGTATGCCGCTTTGATGGTTGAGCAAGTGACGCAGGGTAGCTGTGCCAGTGTTGGGAACCGAGCGCACGATATCAAGGTCGAGATAGTCTTGCGGCGTATTGTCCAGATCGAGCTTTCCTTCGGCGACGAGCTGGAATATTACTCTAGCGACAAACGTCTTGGTGATGCTGCCGACGCCAAACCTGTCGTTGACGTTCAGAGGTACGCGCCGAACAACATCGTTGTAACCGGCAGTTCCGGCCCAAACCACCGAGTCGCCTACACCGATAGCCGCCGAAATCCCCGGTATACCCATCGCGATTCCGGCGACGAGCGCACTCTCGAGTAGTTGTTCGTCGCCCTGGACTGATCGTTGCGCTGCCGCACCCGGAACGACACAGACGAGCAATACGACAACCGGCAAGAGGCGTGAGGTGGTTTTAAGACGTGCCGATACCATATGGGTCCCTCCGGGTAAAACGATCGCGACGTATTATGGAGCTGCCGAACTCAATACGACCCTCCCCCCGCCGGAGCGGTGGCAGCATTCTGCCGCAACTCTCCATCTGCGCACATCACTTTCAACGACGCAGCCGCGATGATTTCCAGCGCTATGCGCATCCGTTCGGCGCTGACGTGCTCCATCTTGTCGTGCGGGTGGTGGTACCACGGCTCCAAGGCGATCGTCTCGAGTTCACGCCAAATGAAATTGGCCCCGGCAATTCCGGAGTCGGCAAACGCCACGTGGTCGCTCGAACCCCGCTGATAGGGTGCATTCAGCAGGTCGGCATAGCCAAGTGTGTCCGCGGCGGCATTAGCGGCCTGCGCCACCAGGTTCTCGCCGTCGAGCGTGTTCACAAACAGCGTGGTTTGATCCGGCCCGGCTGTGGCGATCATGTCCATGTTGAAGTTGGCGACGACTCGCTCCCGCTCTGCGGCGGACAGCTGGGCGACGTAGTAGCGAGATCCAACCAATCCGCCTTCCTCCCCACCGCAGGCCAAAAAGCGGACGTCAGCCGCTAGCGGGACTCGGGTTAGGAGGCGCGCCAATTCCATCACGCCGGCCGCTCCGGACGCGTTGTCGTTGGCGCCAGGGGACATTGGAACGCTGTCATAATGCCCAGAGAAGACGACGATTGGCAAAGAGCCGTCAACATGCTCTGAATTAGCGCGGGTGGCGATAACGTTCTGCGAGGTGTCGTA
>CAYTDU010001081.1:0-2030 GCA_964436395.1 uncultured Gemmatimonadaceae bacterium
TCGATGAGCCGGTTGACCATTTTCATCGTGGTCGTCTTGCCGCTGCCGCTGGTTCCCAGCAGGACGAGTGTCTCTCCCTCGGATATATCGAGAGAAAGGTCTTTGACTGCCTCAACCCCGCCGGGAAACGTTTTCGACACACGGTTGAATGTTATCAGCGTAGTTTCCACCGCCTATTCCTTGTCCACTTCGAATATTCCGACGAGCCCGTGACCACAGCCGCGCCCCTGTTGAAGGTCCATGATCAGGTGGCGCAGCGCGTAGCCCAGTTGAGGTTCGATAATGTTCTCGCGGGGCAGGCCGATACCCAGCCAGCCCACGCCGGCAATTACCTTTCTCATGCGTTCCATCATTTCCCGTAATGGTTTCGGGTAAGAAGCGGGTATCGGCGGCAGTTCTGAAGCGAGGTCGTTGTGGGCCTCATCGTACGTTCGGAGCAGCTCGTCTACGTAAATGACGAGAGTATTCCAGCACATCTGAAGGTGTTCGAGGTAGTCGTTGATGAAGTCAAATCCCGCCTTTGGAACGTAGTTGACCAGTGCCAGGTTCAAGTCGGTACGCTGGTTCGCCTCATGAAGCGAGTTCACTCCATGGCGAATCGGCTGGGCATGCGGATTATACTCCGCGGTGTCCATGTGGCGGCCGGTGAACACCGAGCGGTCGAAGAACGCAAGCGGCTTGATCTCAACATCGGCGCGTTGGCTTGCCTCAGACACGATCCCTTCGGCTTCCTGTCGGCAGATGAGCCGGAGGTAGATGTGCTGGAGTTCGTCCCTGCGGTCCTCACGTTCCTCCTTGTCGTAAATGTACGAAACGACGTAGTCCATATTACGGTTTTCGGCCAGGTCGTTCGTCCAGAGGGTTTGCCACTCATAGGAGTAGCGCCCGATCCAGTCGCAAACGATGATGCAGTAGCTCTCCACTCGCTCGGCAATGTCGCTCAGGAGGTGAATGAGTGTCTCGTCGTCGTTATGGTGCGAACACGTGCCGAAGGATGCGAAGTACAGATCGTAGGGTTTTTCGTTTTCCCCCAGCGGCAGCCCCTCGGTGAAGTCTGCTTGCTCAAAAACCATTTTAGGGTTGTCGCCGTAGATCGTGCGTGCCTGTTCGAGGAGGTCTTCGTTGAGGTCAACCCCCTTGTAAAGGCCGAGGTTCTCGGGGGTGAGCAGGTCGACCTCCACGTCATTCAAATCGCTGTCTCGCTGCCGGATACCCGCGAGCAGCTCGTAGCCGTCGGCACTGCCGCAGCCGAGGTCGAGTATACGCACTCGCCGCATCATCGCCTGACTGCGCCGTATCAGGCGCCAAAGGTGCGGGCGGAGAAATCTCCTGGTGATCTCGTCCTCCCAGTAGCGGCGGACATTGTCGTATTTTCCCACAAGGCCCGATTTCTTGGCGTAGAGGCCGCTTTTGACGGCCTCGGTGTAGGCCTCCATTTGTTCGATGTTTGCAAGTTGAGCCATGTTTCTCTCCTTCATGCGGTTATGAGTTGGGAGTTTCGGGCAGGATGTTCGGGATCCTCGCACTGATGTCTTTCTGTAACTCAGGCGCGAGAGCATTCCGAGGGAGCTCCAGTATCTCGTGGTATCGCTGATAGGCCGCATACAGGGCGCCGCGCTCCTCGTCCTCAAGCGGGTACCGCACATAGACTGCCTCCCGGCTGGGCAGGGGCAGATGATACACGTAGGTCTTGTGGTCCGAGTTCAGCACTTCCCGCATCATCGCCAGGAGATCTTCACGTCGATCTTCCCGGACATCGGGATCACGCAGCATATACTTGGCTATGCCGATGTGCGCGTCGTCCAGCACCGCCTGCTCCGGGCAGAACATGTTTGTGCGCTCCAGCAGGCCGAAGGCGTAGTGGATGTACTGGGCCCCGGCCCGTGGAACCGAGAGCAAGGTCAGCAGCTTTTCAGTGTTCGCCTGGATGCCGGGGACGTCGGCGTCGCCCACTCCGGCGGTGGAATAGCACGGAAGCCCGTAGAAGCGTGCCATCTGGGCACAGTCTACATTGTAATGATTAAACTCCG
>CAYTDU010001082.1:0-2029 GCA_964436395.1 uncultured Gemmatimonadaceae bacterium
AAGCTGATCAGGTACGTGCTGTGTAGTGGCCCTCCTTTGGTCATCGTCCAGACGAGATCGAAGTGGATGAAGGAGGTGGCAAAGTCAATCAGGATGACTGTCATAACGAGCGTGCGCATCTGGGGGAGGGTCACGTAGATGAAGCGTTGGAACCAGCTCGCGCCGTCCACACGGGCGGCATCGTACAGGATCATCGGGATCGACTGCAGTCCCCCCAGGATGAGGATCATGTAGAGCGGGAAGTACACCCAACTGTTGACGAGCATCACCGAGAAGAGTGCCCAACTGGAATCCCCCAGAAACGCAATCTGCTCTACGCCGAATTGACTGAGGCCGTAGTTCAACGGCCCCAGCGGTCGATACAAAAGTCCCCAGAGCAGCGCCGCTGCGGGCGGCGAGAACAGGAAGGGAAGGATGAATGCGCCGCGAAAGAAATTTCGGACCTTGACGTTCGGCCAACGGATGTTGAGCAACAGTGCGATGGGATAGGCGAAGCCGAGGTGAAGGGCGATCGAGCCCAGAGTAAAGATGAACGTGTTGCGGACACTGGTCCAAAAGAGGGGGTCGGAAAACAGGTGCTGGTACTGCTTGAGGCCGACGTATTGAAAACCGCCGGCCTGGGCCGAATACTCCTGAAAGCTTCTCTGGATGACCCTGAACAAAGGAAAAGCAATGCTCAAAAAAAGCAGCAACAACGCCGGAGAGAGGAAGGCTACGCCTTCCCAATCAAAACGGTCGCGAAACCGCCTTCGCACGCTCCCTCTTTTCTGATCTGTAGAAAATGCGGAGCAGGGCGGTTGCTGTGATTCCCTGCTCCGCTGCATGTGTGATCGGCCTTACCGATTAGCCACCGGTGACTAACGCGTCCCACTCGCGGGCTGCCTCGTCAAGCGCCTGCTGGGCAGACTTGAGGCCGAGGAAGTACTCCTGGGCATGAGCCATGATAACGTTGCACAGCTCACCGAGAGAAGGTAGCGCTATCCACGACCTTGAAGCGGGATTGGATACCATTTTGCTGTACGGCCCGAGCATCGGGTCTTCGGCCAGCCCCGGGGCCCCCAGTGCTGCCGTGTTGGCCCACGTCAGGGATCTCTCTTCGATCATCTTGGTCGCTACCTCGCGGCTCACCAGGTGTTCGAAAAACGCCCAGGCAAGCTCGGGATGCTCGGTCTGAGAGGAGATCGCCACTCCACTTCCCGTGAGCAGGTACCCGCCGGTGCAATCTTCAAATGGCGGCGTAAACGCCATCTGAATGTCGGGGTTGCGCTCGAGGGCAACAGCCTTTTCGAACGGCCCGCTCAGGATCATCGCCACCTGTTCAGCAGCGAAGAGTTCCCGAAACTCCTTCTCACCGGTTGCCAGGGTGCCTTTGACAGTACCCGGGTAGACAAGGTTCTCATCGAGTAAGCTCTCCCAGTATTCCAGGGTCCGGACACCGGCCGGGGAGTCAAACCGGGCAAGCCCGTTTTCGTCGACCATGTGGCCGCCGGCCTGAATCAGTCGCGTCCAGAAGTCGTAGAGCATGAAGTGACAGGAGCTCTTCATCGCGAATGGAAGAGCAATACCCCACTTCTTCGCACCTGGATCGTGAAGCGCCGTCAATACTTCCCTGAGCTCCTCCCAGTCCGTGGGCGGCTCGAGCCCGGCTTCCTCCAGCAGCTTGACGTTGTAAATGATCCCGTAGGAGTTTGTATAGAGATAGGCCATGATGGCTTTTCCCTTGTAGTTGACAAGCCAAGAGGGGTTATATTGGGTATTGAACGCGTCGGAGGCGTTGGCCTCCAGCGGTGTCAGGTCGGCAAGCAGGCCGAGCCGGTCAAACGCATCCGACCACGTCACCTCCATTCCCATGATGTCCGGGCAGTCGCCGGCTTGGCAGAGCGTAAGAAGCTCGTCCGAAAACGAATCGTGCGGAACAAAGAACGTCTCTACTTCCACATCCGGATGAGCATCCTCAAACGTTTCGATTATCCATTCAATCGTATCCTCACCCCATTCCGGATCCCACCACTCGGCCCAAACCAGCTTC
>CAYTDU010001083.1:0-2029 GCA_964436395.1 uncultured Gemmatimonadaceae bacterium
TAGTCTGGACGAGGAGAGCACCGTAGGCGCTTGTCAGTCTAGCTCGTACTCCTTGATCTTTCGGTAGAGAGTTCTCTCGCCGATGCCGAGATTATCCGCCGCCTTGCGGCGGTTTCCTTTGGTCTCCTTGAGCGCGGCCTTGATGGCTGCCCGCTCGACATCCGCCATAGCCATGCCCGGCCTGTACACCACCGAGTCGGCCTCGGGCTCGTCCGCTTCGGTCACGATCGCCACGGCCGGCTGGTGTTGTGTGATCTCTTCGTATTCCACCGGTGCTGCCCGACCGACATCTATCGGCGTGATTCGCTCGACCGGTTCGTTCACACGCCTGCGCAGTTCTTCGACCTGGAGTTTCAGCTCAACCAGACTTCTGAGAATGAACTCCAATTCGTTGCCCTGAACTTCCCGGCCCTGTTGTGGCATGCGAATTGGCAGCAGTCTCATACGACCTTCGCGGATGTCAGCCGGTATGTCGCTCGCGTGAATCTCTGTGCCCGGCGCCAACACCACCATCGAATCGATGAGGTTTCTCAGCTCGCGCACATTCCCCGGCCAGTCCGCGTTCACCAGAATCTCCATCGCATCGGCGGCGATGCCGGAAAACTGTCTACCGTGTTCCTGGCTCAGTTCACGGATGAATCGCTGGATGAGTATTGGAATATCAGTGCGGCGCTCGCGAAGCGGTGGCAGGTAGATGTTGAGAACATTCAACCGGTAGAAGAGGTCGTCACGAAATTCCCCCAGCGACACTTGCTCCTTTAGCGAGCGATTCGTGGCGGCGATAACGCGGACGTCGACCCGAATCGACTCGGTACCGCCGACGCGGAAAAACGCGCGGTTTTCGAGCACACGCAGCAGTTTGACCTGTGTCGACAGGGGCATCTCGCCCACTTCGTCTAGGAATATCGTCCCATTGTTTGCCAACTCGAATCGGCCCAAACGACGTTCGGCAGCCCCGGTGAAGGAGCCTTTCTCATGTCCGAACAACTCCGATTCCAGCAGTGTGTCGGGAAGCGCGGAGCAATTGACCGCCACGAAAGGCTTGTCATGGCGTGGCGACAGACCGTGAATGGCGTGGGCTACGAGTTCCTTTCCCGTACCTGACTCTCCCTCGACCAGCACGGTACTCTGCACCGGCGCCATCTGCTCTATTTTGACCAACACCTCCTGTATGGGCGCGCTCTCGCCCACGATTCCGGTACGGGCCTGTAACTTGCGGCGTTCGATCAGGTGTCGGGAGTAGGCGAGCACTTCTGGGGGCTCGACCGGTTTTACCAGTAGCGCCGAGAGCCCAAGACGCTGCGCAGTCTCCTCAGCGCCAACCGCATCACGTTCGAAAAGCCCCAGAGTTTGAATCGACCTGCGGCGGGCCAGGGTGATCAGAGCCCTTGCGGGGTGTTCCTGCAATGCACCTGTCAGAATCACTATGTCGGGATGCGAGTCGGTGAGGATTGCCACCGAATCATCGAGCGACGAGACCAGGACCGTAGTCAGTCCTTCGCTCTCGAAATGCGCGTTGATGCGAACCGCGGCCTCGAGATCGTCCATTGTGATCAGGGCTTTGATTGCCATCAGTGATCCGTGGGTTCGTTCCGGAGTAGTTGCACCGCGTGTTCGATGACCGGGGCAAGCGTCGCTATGCCGTCGCGGACACCGCCGACGCTCCCCGGAAAATTCACGATCAGAGTCGAGCCGCGAATGCCAGCAACACCTCTGGAGAGCATGCTCCTGGGAAAGCTCTCCCGAGTCGCGGCCCGTATACCTTCGGCTATGCCTGGAGCCTCTCGCTCCAACACCGCAATCGTGGCTTCCGGGGTCACATCCCGCGAAGTGAAGCCTGTGCCACCGGTAGTCAAGATCACATCGGCGACGTTATCGTCCGCCCACCGTGTCAGGACGCGCGCTATCAGGTCGGACTCATCGGCCACTATCTCGCGCGCGGCCATTTCGAAGCCGGCCTCGCCGATCCAGTCGACGATAGTATCGCCGGACTTGTCCTCCCGCTCACCCGCTGCCCCTTTGTCTGACA
>CAYTDU010001084.1:0-2027 GCA_964436395.1 uncultured Gemmatimonadaceae bacterium
GGGATGCAGCTAATCGAGATCGACTACCACGGAATCGCGGTGGACAAGTGTTCGGAGTGTGATGGTGTATGGTTGGACGCGGGCGAATTGCAGCAAGTCTGCAGCCTGGACAAAGGCCGCTTGGACAAGTGGTTTGGAGTGTTCAAGCGCTAACACTACAAGACTCACCCATTTCGGCCGGTTCGATTGGACCCTCGTCTTTCTCTCGAACCGGCCTTATTTGTTCAACTAACCAAACCTCGCACGAATAGAGACGTGATTATATGGAGTGCGCCGACTAACGACCATGTTGCGGCCGTAACGATAGCTGCGCCCATCGGCCTTAGTTGGCGCGTCTCCCGCAGGCCCCAGTAGATGAGCATGGTCCACAACAGAGATGTGATGCTCACACGGTTCAACGCGAGGTAGAAAAACGACGGCGCTTCGTTCACCGTGCCAAACCAAGCGGCCAGTGAGTCGGGCACGATCCCCAAGGATGCTCGTGTGATTGCGGCGGAGGGCTGCCGCACAATCCAGACTACCTGCAAGAAAGAGCCAAACAGTAGTGCTCCGAATGCGACTGTCGAAATCCTGAAGATCTTCCGGAAGCCAATGTCAGCACCGCCTAGCAGGCACATGAGTTGAATTACAAGCGCTGCGAGGCCGATACGCACCAGCGTCTGGAGTGGTGCCATTGCGTAGCCCCACACCTGCATCCGCTGAACGATTTCGTATTGTTTGTCTAGTTGTACTGCGTTCTGCGGGCCGCCGGCCAGAGCGAGAAGCACCTCCCTAGTCATGACGAACTCATTGTTGGCCCAGGCCAGCATGAGACTCAGGATGGTCAGCAGACCGAACAACTGGAGGGTGCTGAGGCCGTGACTAGTGGCGGATGTTGTTGTTGGTGACGTAGTCATTAGGAGCGGACCTCGGCTGTTCCGGAAAGACTCATGCCGGACACATCGCGGCGGAGTCCGCCGAGATCAGAGCGGCGAACTTCGTTTCGCGTGTTAGTAGATCTGTTCGACTGCCGTGCTCGGCGATGGTTCCGTCTTCCATCAGATACACGTAGTCGGCTAGGAGCAATGCCCGCGGTTGATGTGAAACCAGGAGAACTGCATGGTCCTTCGCATACCCTGTCACCGTCTTGACGAACACCTGAGCGAGTTCAGCGTCGACCGCGTTGATTCCCTCATCGATTATGAGGGCATCGGGGAGACCGTACAGAGCGCGAATCAGCCCGATTGCCTGTCGTTCACCTGCAGAGATCTGTTGCCCTTCGTCTCCGACGAGCGTGAATACGCCGTCAGGGAACCGGCTCAAAAATCGTGCGAACCCGAGCGACGAGATTCGACTGACCAGTTCTCGTGAATCGGTCACTTGGCGGCCCAACAATATGTTTTCGGCAATAGTGCCGTTGATGATGGTCACCGATTCAGGCAGGGTAGCAACGTGACGTCGGTACGAGTGGAGCTCGATTTCGGATACCGGCGTTGCGTCGACCAGAATCTCACCCTCGTGAAGCAGGTACCGTCGGTCGAGGATCTTGACCAATGTGGTCTTTCCGACGCCACTCGGGCCGCACAGTGCAGTCACCCTACCGCGGGGAATTTCAATATTGATGTTCCTCAAGACGGATTTTCCATTTGGCCACTTGAACACGCCATGGCGTATCGAGATACGGTCGGCTATATGGAATTGGCTCTTGCCAACGTTCCGTTCTCGGTCAACCAGCATCAAATCCAATAGCCGCGTCGCTGCGACACTCGCTTCTTGTAGTTGCAGGTATGACTCCACGATCCGTGCAGTTGCCGGCATGGATCCGGCCAGCAGCGAGTAGGCGGCCATTAATCCTCCCAGCGTAGACGACTCCCGCACAACGAGTAGGGAACCGGCGGTCAAGGCAATTACGATCGTTCCGCCTATAGTAAGGTCTGCTGCGCTCGAGATTCTGGCCTGCACCATGCCTAGTTTTGCCAGCAGTTGTTGCATTTGCCCGTACATGCCCCCCAGTCGCTTTCCGAAGATGGGCCCGGAATTTGTGCCGT
>CAYTDU010001085.1:0-2024 GCA_964436395.1 uncultured Gemmatimonadaceae bacterium
ACTTGCTGCACCATGGAGAGTTCATCGAGCGTACGCCGACCCCATTGTAGATAATGAGGTTCGCCGGTCAAACGGTACGCCGCCAGCAACGCCTCGGCTGTCCAAAACATGGATAAGGTGTTCTGCTTGAACATGCCATTGCGTTCAATCTTTCTACCGAGGTACCTGTCTCGGCCCCACCTGCAGCACGACCAGTAGGTTTCATAGTCCTCCCACCGCCCCTCAGGAACAATCTCCTGGAGGACCGCATCGATCGCACCCAGCGCAGCATCGCGATAGTCCCCATTCCCGGTGATCTCTGCGAGCTTCAGCAGAAATGTGGCGCTCATGCTCGTCTCAGGCGTTTGATTCATCACCGGGCCGGGCTGCTGTGTCTCCGGGTGAAGCCAGCCCGGGAAGAAACCGTCGGAATCTTGAAGCGTGACGAGCCTGTCTGCATAGGTCCTGGCATACTCCAACAAGCGCTCGTCCTGCTCCAGTTCTTCGTACCAGCGCAACATCAGCAGCGCCGTCCAACTTGCATCCAGTATGTGATACCAATCAGCGGAGATTCCGTATTCGCGAGGACTACGGTTCGAGCTTGTCCAATAAGCCCGCTCCCACAGTTGCGGCCTGCGGATTTCCGATCCGTCAATAACCATGGTCTCGTTGTCTGTGCGAATCACCGACGGGAACAGCCCGTTGTGCATCGGAGCTGCAAGCGCCAGTTCCTTGGTGAGACGGGCCTTTCTAAGCAGCTCGTCGTCCCCTACGCTGCGTGCGAAACGATACAGACCCGACGCACTTCGCAGCGACGAGAACCAAGCTTGGTTCCATATGGAGAGAAACTCGCGTTGATACCACTCACCAGGGTAGTTGGGAGACTGTGAGATGTTGACAATAAACTGTGGCGCGCCCACTCGCACCCCGTCTAGATCGAACTCTTGCCAAACGAAATCTCCCCAACTGTCGAATGCCCAGGTATAGGTGTGGCGAACGTAGTTGTCGAGACGCTCACGAGTTGGCTCTCCGCCGTCGTAGAGCGGTTTTGCCCACTTGCTCCACAGAAAGCCGGTGACCTTGGACCACGGGTTTCGTATTTCGCCGCGATCGTGGTAGGCTGTCACGAAGAAGCTGAGCTCAACCGTTCCCGCGAGGAACCGCATTCCCGTGGTTTTTCGAAACAGCACGTGTTCCGGAATCTCTGTCTCCACCATGCCAAGCCAAATGCTGTTTCGTGTCGCATCGTAATCGAGGAACCAAGGGTTCTCCGGCCTTTGTCCAACCACATCCAAGTCAGGTACCACGGCCAGCGTCGTGGATCGTTCCTGCACGATCAGAGCGGGTGAGCGAAAAACGTGCTGGCCTACCACGTAACCTTCCACGGGCGTCAGATGTGGAGACCACCAGAAATCCGGCGTGACCGACAACTCGAGATGGATCGACAGTTCGTCCTGCGCCGTATCGTGCGGAAGCTCCCAAAGCATACGGACATGCTGCCATCCATCGGTCACCTCAACGATCTCAATAGCCGGCGCACCTGCGCCGGCCAGCTCCGGAGCTACAAAGGTTGCCAGTTGTTCGCCGTTCAATTGAATGCTGTAGCCGGACTCGGCTTCTACTACGGCCATCGAGCCTTGCTGTTCGGGCCCGGGAACGCATCCCGCACCCATACACAGAACGCCACAGGCAAGTGCAACAATCAGACGTTCAACGGGAGTGGGAATTCTCAGATGTGGCCTCATATGCTATCTCTCTTATTCTCATACGCCTCAAACTCCGATGCCTTTCGCCTCGGTCCCGGCATAGAGTATACGCCAGGTTCGAGCGAGATCCAGACGTTTGCTGATCGCCGTGCCTGTGGATGTGGTACTTGCCGCGGACGTACGCGGAATAGCGCGGACTTGTTGTTTGGTTTGTGTGGGGTAACCAATCCTCTAGTGGGGCGGTGCGGGGCTCCGCGTGCATCTGCGTTCGTCAGCGGCCAAGAACACAGCTTGGAGGTTGTTTTTGCGGCGGCGTATCGCTCGAGTATCCGTTACCCT
>CAYTDU010001086.1:0-2023 GCA_964436395.1 uncultured Gemmatimonadaceae bacterium
GCATCGTGCCATCCTTCCCACAAAAGAAGGTGTGCATGAAAGCCGGGGTGGTTCATCCATTAACTGAACGGTATTGAGGCTAAGCATGGGCAAAGGCAAATGACCCAACTCGGGTCGAGGGACCATCGAGTGTATCCAAGAACCGGCCGCCACCCCACTCACGCGGAATCACAATCATTGGTCTCGGAAGTCAAATTCGCCCGGTCTGGTTTCAGTGCGCTCCTCAGGATCAGCCAATCTGCCAAAAGGAGCCCGGCCCGCTTAGCGAGGGGGAACAGATCGGGACGCCCGCTCTGGAATTCACTCACAACGAGAGCCCATTCGGGATTATCCACTAGCAGTTCCTCCCAGTCGGACAGGATCATGCCGTTGCCGCGCGAGTCGGCATCCCTCTCTGCGTCGAACTTCCTTTCCGGATCGAGGAATCCATACGGGTCGTTCTCGAAGTCACGGTGGTCGCGCAAGTCAACACGGTGGAACTGTTTTGCGAGATCGTTTTCCCTTGACTTGATCGCGGTCAATATTGCGACTATTCGGGATGGGGGGATATGTTCGAGCACGCTTGTCGAGACAAGGATGTCGAATTTCGGAAGGCGCGATGGCGAAGCGATGACATCAACTGGTGCGACGTATGCGTACCCGGGAGGGAACCCCCCGTCGTCGCGTGAGGCCCACTGCTGCAGAGCCTTAAGGCGTTCGGGCCAGTCGGTCCCAGCTTGGTGGTGCCTCAACTGCGTTTCGACCCGGTCAAAATCGGCTGCCCTGACCGCCCGAGCGATTTCGCGCGGCTTGGCGATGCGGTTGTAGTCGACGCCGTAAACTACACGTGCGCCGAGTAGCCACATGGCGACGCCGTCGGTCGGAACGTATCCTGCGCCGAAGTCGATACAAGTCTTGCCGTAGATCAGCTGCGGCGCATCGGATCCCACCGTGCTGAGCAAACTCTCCAGTGCGTTGTCGAGTCGCTTCTTTCCTGTTGCATCCTTCCGTGCGGTCAAACGATCGAAAACGCTCTGACCATGCCCATCTGCTCCGAGGGCCGACTTTAGTCTGGAGCGCCAGTTAGGGGGCAACTTACGGAATATGGAGTGGAAAGCGCTGTACACACCTCTATCATAGACACTAAATGTATCATAGACACTAAAGGCGCAGTTACCCCCAGCGCCTGGTCACGGTTGTGTTGAAGCTTGGTAGTTTCGATTTCAGTCGAACATCCCAAACTGAAAGGTGGGTGGACGGTGGCGAAGTCTCGGCGCGTCGAATCGCAATGACATTCCTCGGCGCCATCTTCGTTGTGGCCTACGCTATTGGATTGTTCACTAAAGGTCGCATCGGTGTCCTGTCCGTTTCTGCAGCTGCGATTCCGTTTAACGATTCTGCGGCGGTGGTGATTGGCGGCATACCGATTACACCCTTTTACCTCGGCATGCTGATCTATCTGCCGCTGGCCTACCTCCGCATCGGCTTCCCACGTCCAGATTTCGTCCTGCCTTGGTTGCTGGGCCTCTGGGGGGTTGTAGTAACCCTCACCGGCCCAACCGTCTTCGCCGGCATGCCAGTTGTAGCGTCTGGAAAAGGTTTGGATAACCAGATCGGGCGCTTGTCTGAACTGGACTACACAACCTCAAACGCAGCTCAGATGATTTACCTTTTCCTTAACCTCGCGCTACTCATGGCCCTCGCGAGCTCTCAAGACACCAAACATTGGATTCCCTCCATCCCTGCGGTGGTAGGAACTTGGGTAGCCGCGGTCATGTGGCTTTTCCGAGAGGCGGGCGTACCGTGGCCTAGCGAGCTCTTTGCGAATAGCCCACGACGTACGTACGCCTCAGGAGCGCGACTCGCGGGTCAGTTTACCGAACCTTCGCATCTCGGGGCATTCGCGTTAGTGTCGGCCGTGCTCCTTACCGTAACTGTTTTGATAAAACAACCGCGGCGTGCGTTGAGGGTTCTTTATCTGTTGACTATCGGCGCCGATATCCTGCTGATCTGTGAGAACCAGGAGAAGATGACGGAAAGCTAT
>CAYTDU010001087.1:0-2023 GCA_964436395.1 uncultured Gemmatimonadaceae bacterium
TCCTGACCCGGACCGAGATCGATGCGAACGGCGTGTCCGATCCATTGGATGCGGTGATGCGCCTGAGGCCCAACTGGCTGCGTCCCAAAGTGAGACACTCAACACATAATGGAATCCCTTTGGTTTACGCACAGAATATGCCGTTGGGCACCGTCCGCGAACTGACGAGCCTACGGATTGAGGGAATACAGGAACTGCGCTACATCAGACCTGTCGACGCCACGATCCGCTGGGGAATGGGGCACACCAGCGGTGTCATCGAGGTGATCTGGGTGGGTCAACCATAAGGTTACGAAAAAGGAGCGGTGTCCAGTTGCCACCCCTCACCGCCACGGAATCGAGTTCAATTCCTCCTGAGTCATGGGAGGTAGCAACGCGGTTCCCTGCTCCAAACGGTGCCCCGCGGAATCGTGCACGCAGAAGCCCAAGCCGATGACGTTGCCATCGTCGTCTAGACGACCTCGCAGCGCGCAGCATCCGTATTCACCGTGCTTGTTGAGCGCCACGAACTTCAATCCGAACAAGGGACGTCCGCCGTGACGCTCTGCAACGCGCTCGCACACATGGCGGCACGCCTCTGTGGGCGTGAATCCCTCTCTCATCTTCTCGACAACGATCCTGCTTCCAGAAATTTTCACGCACTCAGCACCGTGGCCCGTCGCTCCCGCACCACCGATATCGTTGTCCACGTATAGCCCGGCTCCGATGATCGGTGAGTCACCCACGCGTCCCACGATCTTGAAATGGTGGCCGACCGTGCTCGTGGCACCTGCGATATCACCGTTCGAATCGAGCGTGAGGACGTTGATGGTGCCTCCGCCTTCCGGCTTATCGGGATTCCTGGGAGGGAAGTAGTAGTCACGGTTGCTCAGGGTTTCCTTCCAATGCACCCAGTGCTGCCGCGCTTCTTCCGTTAGCAGATCTTCTTCCTTGAAGCCGTGCATTTTGGCGAACTCGAGGGCGCCCCGTCCTACCAATAACCAATGATCGGTTCGGTCCATGACGAGGCGGGCAACGGAGCAGGGTGTTTTGATGTTCTCGAGCGCTCCAACAGCGCCGATATTGTTATCATCCGCGCCGTTCATGACGGATGCGTCGAGCTGTAGAAACCCGTCTTCGTTGGGGTCGCCACCGTAGCCGACCGTACTGTCCCGTGGGTCGAGCTCAGACACGTTAGTGCCTTTCTCGGCCGCATCCATCGCCGAGCCACCACTCGCCAGGATGTCCCACGCCGTGGTTGTAACAGTCTCTCGCACAACGGAGTTGGTCTTGCTCGTCACGACGAGCGGACGATTGGTTTGGACCGTCCTGTTATCGTCTGTCTGAAAGACATCAGTACCAAGCCATGGTATCGCAGCGCCACCTGACATCATGGACGAGATGAAGGTCCTGCGATTTGGTTTGTCGTTTGACATGTCGTTCCTCCTGCTATAAAGACAGGTGGTAGATGGTCATGAGGCTCGTTGCATGCTCTTACCGTCAGCCTACGAGCTTTTCGTGCTCGCCAACTTCGTCCGCCATCCGTACACCGCAATCACCGCAAAGCAGACCAGCGGCAATACAAATGAGGCACGGACTGCCGGCATCGTCACCAAGCCGAGGTCGAGCGATTGAAGGTCGATTATTGCGCCCTGAACGGGGGGCATCACCGAGCCACCCAGGATCGCCATGATCAGCCCGGCGGCGCCGATCTTTGCGTCCTCTCCAACACCGTTGAGAGCAATGCCGTAAATGGTTGGGAACATCAACGACATACACGCAGAGATGCCCACGAGACAGTACAGACCTACCATACCTTGGATGAATATCGTACCGAGTGTTAGCACACCCCCACCGAGGGCCAACGCCAACAACAACCCGCCCGGGCTCACGTACTTGAGCAGGAAGGTGCAGATGAATCGGCTGGTCACGAAAATGACCATGGCTATCATGTTGTAGCCCTGAGCCTCGACTTCACCCAGACCTAGCTCCATCGTCCCGTAGTGGATTATGAAGGTCCAACACATGATCTGGGCGCCGACAT
>CAYTDU010001088.1:0-2023 GCA_964436395.1 uncultured Gemmatimonadaceae bacterium
GTTTCTCCTCGTCTATACCGTTCTTGTCGTAGATCGTTCCGCCGGAGTCCGACAGAGTCACGACCTTGGCACCGAGTTGAAGCAACTTCTCGGTCGTGTATTGGGCAACGTTCCCCGAACCGGACACGACTGCCACCTTGCCCTCGAAGGTGTCGTTACGTGTGGCGAGCATGTCCTCGGCGAAATAGACCGAGCCGTACCCGGTGGCTTCTGATCGAATCAACGAACCACCATAGGTGAGGCCCTTGCCAGTCAACACACCGCAGAAACGATTCGCCAGTTTCTTGTACTGCCCGAACAGGTAGCCGATCTCCCGACCGCCAACACCGATATCGCCAGCCGGTATATCGGTATCAGGGCCGATATGGCGGAACAGTTCGCTCATGAACGACTGGCAGAATCGCATGACTTCGAGATCGCTCTTTCCCTTAGGGTCGAAATCCGAGCCGCCCTTGCCACCACCGAGCGGCAACGTCGTCAGAGCGTTCTTGAAGACCTGCTCAAAGGCGAGGAACTTCAATACCCCCAGGTTGACCGTGGGATGGAAGCGAAGTCCGCCCTTGTAGGGTCCGATTGCGCTGTTCATCTCGACCCGAAACCCACGGTTGATCTGCACCTCACCCAGATCATCTACCCAAGGTACTCGGAACATGAGTACTCGCTCAGGCTCCACCAATCGTTCCAGGATTCTCGCATCCTGATATTTCTTTTCAGACTCCACGACGGGCATGACCGAATCGAGAACCTCCCGAGCCGCCTGATGGAACTCCGGTTGTCCTGGGTTCTTTGCCACAATGGTTTCCATGAGGTTGTCGGCAGCGCTCGAGGTTTTAGTCTTGTCGGTAGCTTCGTACATCACTTCCATTTCTCTTATCTTGTTGTTGATTCTTGTTTTCAAAAGACATTTCAAGCCGGAACTGTCGCACGGGTTGCGGGAGCCCACGTTGGGCAGACGCCGGCTTACTACACGAGAGCATCTAAGTTGTGGTTGATGCGTCGCAAAAACGGTGGATATAGTCGAGGTAGTGTTTCAGTAAATAGAACTTCTCTAAGAACTCTGCCCAGCCGCAGGACGGCGTGAAGCCCTCACTCATTTCCGGCAGCACTATCCCTCCAGGGGTGACGCCCTTCCGGAGTTCGTTCCACATTTCCGTCCAAACTTTTTGAGCATCGCCGTCTACACTGGCGACGATGTAACGGAAGTTCTTCAGCGCGCTCTCGGCAGAGCGGTCCTTCGTGCCGAGCACCTCTTTCAAGCGGGAATCCTCGGGTAGTGGTAATGCACTGCGCATGTTATATCCTCCATAGCTTCGTGGGCAGGCTGACCTGCATTTCGTTCCGCCTCTTCAGCGAGCCGCCTCTACGTTGCTCGCGGGCCAGCAGATTGCGGGAAAAAATACAGTGTGGGCTTCCGCAAAAACGATGCCAAAGGGGCGTGCAGGGCAGCAAGACTCGCAACCCGCTGCCAACAAAGAGGTTGCGACAACCGGAGTGACTCACGCGTGTGTGGCCGTCAGCACGCAGTGTTGGCAGAAGACCGAGACTCTTCGCACGCGTGGGCGAGGAGTAGCACCTAACCCGTTGCTGAACCACGACTTGCAAGGCTGTTCAGATCTTGAGCATCGATGGTGCGCAAGCACCAAGGGGGGAGGATCATTCGATGGGCGGTTCGAGACCGTACTTTTTTATCCGGTGGCGTAACGTGTTGCGACTGATGCCCAGCATTCGTGCGGTGCGGACTTGATTGTACTCGCATTCTAGCAGCGCTCGGGCAATGATCGCCTCCTCAACCAGATCGATGACACTCGCGTGTGCCCGTTGGTCGTCAGTCAACCGAAGGATCTCCGGAACAAGGTCTGCAAGACGTTGCTGCAAACTGTGGATCGTCTCGTCGTGCATGTCGGTCTGGAGCGCGTCTTCCTGATCGGCCTCGAACTCTAGGTGTTCCGCGAGCAGCACATCTCCTCCCTTGCACATCAAGACTGCTCGCCGAAGGTGGTTTTCCAATTCTCGCACGTTTCCA
>CAYTDU010001089.1:0-2019 GCA_964436395.1 uncultured Gemmatimonadaceae bacterium
ACTCGGATAGGAGAGCAATGGGACCTCGTGAGCCGAAACGCAGCACTCGACCTCCGGGAAATCAGGCAGAGCTTTTCGACTCCGTTGCTCGGATTGAGGAACGAGTTACGACCATTTGCGACGACCTGATTCCGCCAGTAGCCAGGGCTGCTGGGGAGGCGCGCGACCGGGCTATTTTGCTTACCGAGAGACAGGCGGCTACGACTGAGAGGGTGGAGAAGCTCGAGGGAGTGCCCGCCGTCTCCCAGCCCTGCACTATGGTGAAGGAGCATGCCGAAAGACTTTCGGCATCGGAGCGGGACGTAGCAGGTCTGTCACGATGGCGATGGTTTCTGATGTCCGCTGTGGTAATCGTGATAACGGGCGCAATTGCATGGTCGGCTGATTCGGCTACGGAGATGGCTACCGTGCAGGCCAGCAGTCGCGAGTCAGCCGAGAAGCTCAAAACCCATGCTTCGCAGTTGAAGTCTCTTGAGGCTCAGAGGCGTCGGGACATTGAGGTGGTTGTTCGGACTCTTGAGAATGTTCCAACGCAAGTCAAACAGGCCATTCCGGAGCCAGACATCGACGATGCTCTTGATGAGCTCCTGTTGACGACTCACGAAGATCGCGTGATTCGGGAGATCATTCAACGAGGGCAAAGGCGAAAGAATGGCGATCATGGCAAGAGTAGATGAGACCTTCGCCAGTAACCGATGGGAGATCGCATGATGCAGTTGCGACCCTGACTGCACATGACCATCATCCAGCACCAGCTGGAGTTTCCTTCAGTAATACAACGCAGAGCCTTCCTCCAGGCACAGCGTTCGATCTCGACATCCCCCTTCCGCGTTCTGGGTATCGGCTGGCGAGAGTTTATCTCGAGGGACCTGTTCTTTCCGGAGGCGTCAGCGCGTTGTTTCGAGAGTGCGCCAAGGTGCATGTGACAACGGATACGGCCGATGCACTAGGAGACTCGGTGCGTAACACCGGCTTAGCATACAAATCGTATGCGGTGAGCTATGCGAAGCAGGCTGGAGCGACGAACCTGACTCACAAGCTTTTCGATACGGCGACCGGTGCCAGTGCTCGCTACATCGCGCTGAAGGACGCCGTGATCACCGGCTCGACTCTGCGATTGACGTTCCACAATTACTACGGCGGCTCTGCCACGTTGAGTGTGAAGGGACAGGCGGTGTTGTCATGAGACCTCCTGGGATTGTGGTGACTGACCATGACCTGCTTGTCGACGTAGGAGAAGAGGATCACCACGTTACGGTTGCGCCGTGGAAGACCACGATCAACGCACTCTCGATCGCGCCGGGTCAGTACTCTCACAACATCGCGTTGGGTAAGTCCGGCTGTAGGACTGTCCAGGGGATTCTGCGCGGTCATCTTTCGGTCGATATCCAGGGGCACACTAGCGTGTTTGTCCTGGCGACAGACACGGCTCAGCAGTCAAGCGCGATTGCGATCAGGCCCTACCCCAGCGGGACGCAGAGCTATGTCGGCGGCTACTCCAGGTTGCATGGAGATTCCTACCTCAGTCACCGAGACTTCGGGAGCTACGTCTACCTGGTCGACGCCTACATCAGCGGGTCGAATCTGGTTCTGTCTTTTTTCAATACCCATGCGACGCTCAGCAAAAACCTGACCGTCTTCGGCAGCGGGATTTGCAAGTGAGACTTCAGAGTCACCTTGAGCATCCAACCGTGCATGCCGCGCTCACGAACGTGCTTCATGGGCAACATCACAGCCGGCCGGACGGTTTGTCGTTTTCTGATAATAGCTTGACGGTCTATCCGCAGCCATTCGGGCCGAATGCTCTGGACATCACGGTTCCGTATGAGACGAAAGCGGCGGTTGTCTCGCTTCGGTCTCCACACGTTACAGAGATGGCTGGCGGAGTAGCTGGGGCAGTCTTGATTGTGACTCGGCTGAGCACCGAAGCGACAGGCATGAGTCTCGGAGGGCACGGTGTTTTGGCGACCGGTTCTTACAACGCGATTTACTCGAAGGCAGCCAGCGCGATCAACCTGA
>CAYTDU010001090.1:0-2016 GCA_964436395.1 uncultured Gemmatimonadaceae bacterium
GTTTCTGCCGGCCAATGAGCCGCTTCCCTGCACGCTGGACACGGAAGCAAAGCAGGCGACGTGGTTTGTGGCCGCGGTCAGTGCGTCGGCCAGGGAGGACCTGAGGGACTTCTTCGCAACGGAGTACGGCTTTCCGATCGACGACGGGGCTTGGGATAGCATTCTTGCGTGTGTTCAGGAGCGCATAGACAACCGTCCCTTTGTGGACGTGAACGGTGATCTGGACCATGACTGCGACACCGACCTCGATGACTTCACCTGGTTTACCGATTGCATGGACGGGCCCGTGGCCGAGGTCAGAGAGGGCTGTCTCCGCTACGACATGGATGACGACGGCCATGCCGACTTGAGAGACTACGGCCTCTTTCAGATTGCTCTCTCCCAGGCCGGTTGAGTACTGCCATAGGCAGTCGTACGTGTTTAGCGTGCGATGGTGAGGGTTGGGCGGAGGAATTCGACGAGGTCCTGGCCGCGTTGATGGCAGGTGGCGGCCAAGCTGGTGAGGATTTCCCAGGTGTGCTTGCCGCGCTGCGTCTTGTTGCCGCAGGAGAGCTTGCGGGCGATTACCGCCGGGCGTAGGGCCCGCTCGGCCCGGTTGTTGGTGGCCTCGATGCCGGGATGGTCTAGGAAGGTAAACAACCACTGCCGACGTTTACGCAGACGATTGGCCACCCGCTCTTCGTCGGGGTCGCTCCGGGTGGGCAAAATCAGAGCATCGGCCCGTTGGTCAAGATGTCGACGAATGCGGGTGAACTCCGGCGGTGGCAGGTCGTCGCGTATGCGATCGAGGGTCATGGCCGCATGAAGTAAGGCGCTCAATTCATTCAGGTAGGGGCGCTGATCCTCGGGTTTTCGATCCCGCGCTTGGGCGATGGCTTTGAGATGATGGGCGTAACATTTGTGCATGGTGAAGGGCAGGTTTTCGTAGCTGGCCAGACAGTCACTGGTAAGCACCCCGGCGAAATGGGCCCCCAGAGTATCGAAGACCACATCCTTGCCACGACTGTTCTCCACCCGGTAGACGGTTCGGTCCGGAGTGGTGAACACCCACAGCCAACTGCCTGCACCTTGGACCCACCAGCTGGTCTCATCGGCGTAGACCCCGGGCTGGGCCCGCAAACCGGCGACCAGTTCGAGGAAAGAACCCTTGGCTCGGTCGGCCACGCGGTGTAGAGCCTGGGCCAATCCACCAGGGGTCAGACGCAGACCGCCCAGATGCCCAAGAACTCGACAGGTAGGTCGCATGGGCAATCCCAAGTGTTTGTTGAGCAAAGCCCCCAGAGCCAATGCTCGGGCTCCGAGATGAACCTTGGCCGCACCGGTGGCAGTGCTGACCTGCATGGGATGTGTGCTGCGCACCTCCCCGCAACGCCGGCAACGACCAGTGTAGGTAATCAATCGGGTGACGTGGGGTCGCACGACCGGCAGATCCTCGATGATCTGCTCACAGGGATGGGTGTCTTCCACCGGGCCGCCGCAGTGGGGACACCCTTGAAGGGAGATCTCGAGGTGATCGTCGATCTGGGGGGGTTCCTCGCGTCGTGCCGGGGGATGGCCGGGCTTTCTTCCGGGTTTTCCGTGTTGCTCCGGAGGCTTGCGATCCTTGTCCTTGCGTCTAAATGGCGCCGCCTGGCGTGCCGCGGCCCGCTCAAGCTCTTCGATGCGATCCTGAAGCTGTCTTATGAGTTGACGAAGTTCTTCGATTTGGGCGTCGCGACCCGCAAGTGCCTCTTTCAGCTGAGCGTTCTCGCCTTCGAGTTCGCGAATACGTTGATCGCGTGGATCGGCATCCATGCCAGACTCCCAACGTCACCGTGCCATCCGGTGTCATTAGAAGTATGCGCCATGGAACCCGACCGCGCAAATACAAAATCACTGCAAAAGATTCAACCAGAGGACGCTAAACACGTACTCGCGAAGAATGGGGCACCCCGCAATTATCTGCCGCCGGCGACGAAGGACACCCTGCACCCAACGCCCGAATCGTCCAGCGCGTCAGGCCCTGCTCGGCAGGAG
>CAYTDU010001091.1:0-2016 GCA_964436395.1 uncultured Gemmatimonadaceae bacterium
CCACGAGCGCGGCATACTGTACGCACCAGACTTCGTCATAAACGCCGGTGCGGCGATGGCTCTGCCGCTCCTCGATGCCGGAGACCTGAGCGAGGAGCAGGTGCGCAACGCGGTGCAGCGAATCGGTGGCACCCTCGACCAGATATTGGTGGAAGCCGGGAGCGTGGGTGAATCACCTGTGCACGCGGCAAGGCGCCTTGTACTGCAGAGGTTGAAAGAGAAAAAGCCCTGATTCGAATATCAGGGCTTTTCCCAGGGTGGATCTCCTGGAGCCCCTAGAAACCCGGATACATATTGAACTGAACGTGCCACCCCTTCTCCGGTCTCTGGAACGGCTTGACGATGTCCAATCCGAGCATGAAGTAGCCAAACAGGTTGAACTTCAGTGAAACACCGGCACTGAAGACGGGTTCCCTGTCTCCTCCCAAGAAAAATGCGTTTTCGTTTGCGGCTGTCGAATCGTTGTCTTTCGACCATGCCAGGCCGGCATCGGCAAAGATGGACATCTCTAGCGGCAGGTAGCCGAAGTAACTGTCCCCAAGGCCAAGCACGCCGAGCGGTGGGAAACGGATCTCCGCATTGCCGACCAACAGCTTGGAGCCCCAGAGTTGATCATATACAGGGCAAGTCCCATCGGCGGTGTTTCCGCATTCTACAGTTCTGAACGACCCATATTCGTAGCCGCGTACGACGCTTGAATAGCCGAGGAACATTGGCCGCAATCTATCGTCTTCGGCTCCTGGCCCATACCGACCCATATGCATAATTCGGGTGGCGAAGGTGAATGGCCTTTTGAGCATCACGTACTTCCGGAAATCCGCGATGGCATTGACCATCTCGAAGGATCCAACCATCGGCGACGCTTCGATGCGGTACCGTTGCCCTAGAATTGGGCTCGCGATTCCCCATGTGGAGTTGTCGTATACCAACGCGGCGCTCGACGTAGCGAAGTAGAGAGGATCAGGGCTGTCAATACTCTCCCTTTGCTGATCGATCATCTCCCCGGTCCAAGCGTACGTACTGGTGCGCAGCTCGTAGTCGTATGCGATATTTCGCAGTCCGGCCGAGAACTCAACCCGCTGTACCCTACTGAACGGATACGAAATGGTACCCGCCAGGTCGCGGCTTATCTGCCGCAGCCTGTACATCTCGTCCACGAGCAGCTGTTGCCCTGAACTCGGGTCGTTCACGTAGTAGATGTTGCCGTAAAACCCATAGGAATAGGACATTTGCTGAAGAGTCAGGCCCCAATTCAGACGGTTCGTCATATTCGAATATGCAACGGCAGCCGAAATGTCTTTTACTCCGCCATTGATCTGGAAGAGCGTCGCGAGATTACGCCCACCGAGAATGTCGCTCCAGAAAAGGGAAGTGCCGCCGCCAATGTAGGTTCCGTACCGATCAGCACCGACGACCAAAGATGGACGTCCGACATAGTCCAAACCAAGCGATCCGTCATATTCATCCTGTTCGTATTCGGGATCCGAGGGTAGGCCAAAGAACGGATTGTCTATCAGCGCCATCACTTCATCGTTGCGACGATCGGCCGGTGGCAGAACGGCGGGATCGACACCCTCGTACTCCTCTATCACTGGGCCGCCGGCCAGTACATCGGGGTCGTCGATTCTGAAGATCTCGATGGACCCGTTCTTGAATACGCTGATGGTCATCTCCCCGGTTTCTGCAGCTACCGACATCGCCGGGCTCAGCGGCGCTATACCAGCGACCCCTGTGCGAATATTCGTGACCTGGAAGATCTCGTTGGTCTCAACATCCATGCGATACACATTCGAGATTCCGTTTTGGTCACTAATGAAGTACAAGCTCCTTCCGTCAGGTGACCACTGAGCATTACTATCTACGTACTTGCCGTTTGTGAACTGCCGTGCTCGCCCCCCTCCGGTGGATATCATCCAAAGATTCGAATACTTTTTCTCGCTTTCTTTGTCTACCCACTGTACCGAATACAATACTTGCTTACCGTCCGGGGAAATTACAGCTCCTGAGACTATTTTT
>CAYTDU010001092.1:0-2013 GCA_964436395.1 uncultured Gemmatimonadaceae bacterium
GGACAAGGACGAGGCATTGCACTTTTTCCCGATGTGGCGGACGTGGTTTGGTTTGAATGGCTTGTGCAAGCTTCCCTGGAACGACATTGAGCCGGCGGACAATCGGTCGCGTTGCTCGGGGATTGACGCAGCCAAGGTGCCTGACCACATTCAGAACTACTGTGATCTGTTTGCCGGGGTCACCGGAGTAGAGGTCACTCCGGACGATCTGATTCTTCAGTCAGAGCGGGTGTACAACTTCCAACGCGTGTTCAATCTACGCATGGGATTCGGTCGGCGTGAACAGGACGCGATTCCGTATCGCTCCGCCGGCCCGGTTACTGAGAAGGAGTACGAATCACGTGCGCAGCGCTACGACACCCAGCTCAAAGAGCTAGTGGGAATCGAACCTGCCGGAATGAGCACCGCGGAGAAGGTGAAGGTCCTCCGCGCCTATCGTGAAGAGCAATACGAAAAGCTGTGCGATGCAGTGTACAAGCGACGTGGCTGGACGAATGACGGTGTGCCGACTGTGGAGACCTTGAAGCGTCTGGGGATCGATTTTCCTGACGTGGTGGGGGTTGTCCGCACGCATCAATAGAAAATGGATATCTCCTTGTGTGAAGCCGGCTCCTCGGATGCTGTACACCGGGGAGCCGGTCCGGGAGTGAGGTCACGATGAAGCGGATAGGAATCCTCGGCGGAACCAGCGCGGAGTCGACCGTCTCGTACTACGCGCGGATCACCCGCGAGTACACCCGACGTTTTGGGGGCTTTGCCTATCCGGAGATCCTGATCTACAGCGTATCATTCCAGGAAATCGCGGATTGGCAAGAGGAGGGCAATTGGGAGGCGATCGCCGCGAAGATTGCGGACGGTTTTCAGGTCCTCGCCGCTGCCGGGGCCGATGTCGGCCTGATAGCTGCGAATACGCTGCACCGCGTCTACGACGCAGTCGCTGAAAGAAGCCCGATTCCGCTTCTTCACATCGTCGATGCGCTCGCAGCGGCGATCCAAGCCGCGGGTTGTTCGACGGTGGGACTCCTCGGCACACGCTATACGATGAAGGAGTCGTTCTACTCCGACCGCCTTTCCTCGCACAACATAGCAACGCTTGTCCCAACGAGTGAACAGCAGGAAGAGATTCACCGCGTGATTTACGAAGAGCTGTCCCGCGGGATTCTCCGGCCTGCCTCCCGCGCCTACTACCTACGGGTCATCGATTCGCTGGCAGAGCGGGGTGCAGAAGGGATTATCCTTGGTTGTACCGAGATTCCGCTGCTCGTCGGCGAGGATGATCATACCCTTCCTCTGTTCGATACGGCCACGATCCACGCAGACGTGGCTCTGGAGGCGGCGCTGTCCTAAGCCATTCCGGGGTGTGTTGATCTCTTCAACTACACCTGGTTGGTATTGAGCAGCCAATCGCCGCGCTCGGAATCGTCTTTTTTGAAATCTGAAGCGGCTTTTGGTATAATTTTACCGGGTGGTGACCGTGGTATACGAAGCCGAACAAATCAAAGTCTTGGAGGACATCGAGGCCGTCCGCACTCGCCCCGGGATGTACGTTGGGAGCACCGGGCAGCCCGGGTTGATGCATCTGATCGAGGAAGTCGTCGATAACAGCATCGACGAGGCGCTCGGCGGATACTGCACCGAGATTCGAGTCACGATCCATCCAGACAACCGAGTTACCGTTATCGATAACGGCCGCGGGATGCCGGTCGGAATTCACAAGGAGACCGGTATAAACGCCGTGGAGCTTGTCATGACGACTCTCCATGCCGGTGGCAAATTCGACAACAAATCCTACCGCGTAAGCGGTGGGTTGCACGGTGTGGGCGTATCTGTCGTTAATGCTCTTTCGGAGCACTTGACCGTGGAGGTGCGACGAGATGGAAAGCTGTACCGTCAGGAGTTCTGCCGCGGGGTGAAGCTTGGCGAGCTTAAGGTCGTTGGGGAAGCGAAAAAGACTGGAACCACGATCACGTTCCTCCCCGATGGAGAGATCTTTGGTGAAATCCAGTACAACTT
>CAYTDU010001093.1:0-2012 GCA_964436395.1 uncultured Gemmatimonadaceae bacterium
TCAACTCTACCAGCACATTCTCCGCACCTGCGAATCTATCCTGACCAGAGGGCGGTATGGATGTTCTCCTGTGGCTTAACCAGTCAACTCCCCCCTCTTTTCCACCCCTCGCAAGGTCTAACAGGTCATATGCTTCGAGAATCCGTTGTTCGCCTAGTGCCACCAAATCGTTGGCGGCAATATCGGCCAGAGTTGAGCCGTGCTTCTCGAGCACCCGGTTCACATCATCAGCTGACGCGGCAATTGTAACGCCCGATGCCAACGGGGTTAGCTGATCGTTGTTGGCTTCGTATTTGAGTTGAATATGATCTGGCGGCTCAAGGCGGATTCTCGTCAACCAACGGAGAATCGCAAGCGATTCTTCCGTGTATTTTGCTGACACCATCTTCTCGAGCAACCATACATATGGGTCTATCGATGCCGAGCGGCGCCGACTGGATTGGTTCACTAGCAGAGAAACCAACTGGCGAAGTACGGGCCGTTGCGGTAACGATCCTGCGTGATGAAGGTGAAGCGCCAGGTGGAATGCGAACGTTGAACTCAGCTGTAGAGAACGTTTGCGGCAGAACTGCAGAAATGGCGGATTTTCGGTGTCGCAGAAATTCGAAATACACCAGCGTGCCCATCCTACGGTCTCGCCACTGTCGTTCTTCTCGTCAAACGAGGGATCAACCAGCTTCTCATCAACCGCCCACGCGAACCACTGCGGATCAGTTGCGTCTGTCCAAAAGGTGATTCGCCCCTGCTCAGTTGCGAGCCGTTCCCGAACATAATCGGCGTCAACTGGAGATGCAGGTGGACCTTGTCGGATTAGGTCCCGCAGTTCTTTTTCGTGATCCCGGACAGAGGCACTCGCATGCCAGTACCACCGCTCTAGTCCCTCGTTGAGATCCGCAAACTCGTTCTCACCGTGCGGCTTGAAGGGGATAGTGGAGACGTCACTGTCAGCCCAATGCGGTTGCTCGGCGATTGGGCAGAGCGTGTACCATCTCTCAGTCCGTCGCAAAGCACTAATCAAATACTGTAAGACAGGATCACCCATCCTGTATCCGACAAAGAGTATGGTCCTGTTCTCAAATACACCGACAAGAAATCGGGCTGCCCATCCATCGGTCATATAAGCCGTTCCGAAGTCCCGGTCAGTCAATACCAGCCTATCATGTTCGACTTTGAGCGATCCGTGAATGTGCGCGATGCCCCTGAAGTCGCGACCGGGAGGCAGAGCAGGGCCGACGTAGTGCGGTATAGGGACTCCGTTGAACTCAGCATCGCTCGCGTCGGTGAACAGAGTGTCAAAATTGGTCGTAATGAGCCGAACTCTGTCCGGTGTACCGAACAGCCCCACGAGGTGTCTGTGCAACGAAGTGTAGCTACCGCCGCGTTCAAGCAGTTTAGCACGCGCCCGCTCTTGCACTCTGACATCTGCGTCTCGTTCAGCTCGACCCAGGTACCGGTCAAGCGAATCATGGTGTTCCGGCTTGAGCGGAATAGAGGGATCTGCTATCTCGCGTGCGAGTTCCAGGAAGCTGGGCAGATTCGCTGGAGGTCCCGTTGACACACCAGCACCAGCAAACACGACAAGTTCACCTGCACCGCGTGCCCGCTCGAGCTCATCCGGGATATTCAGGGTCGAAGTGACTTGCATAGCAATCGAATTAGAGAATGTCAGTTAGCCATCCGCCAAACATGCAGCTTGGTACATCGGTCGACCAGTGCGTTTTCGGGGCACGAGGGTGCGTTGTTGGGACATTTGGCGGAATCGAGGCCCAAGAATCGCCTGCAACGGCCGATCGTCCGCAGGAATATCAGATGTCAGGTAGACTCGAGAGCGGTTCTCAGGCGTTCAATCTACGCAGAGGCAGGTGGCTGGTTGGTGTCCTCACCGCGGTGACCCAACCAGGCGAGTGCCTCCTCTCGCGTCCGGAACGCCATGGCGTTGTCGAGGCCCCAGAGCGCCTTGACCTGACGGGCGATTCCGAACTCGAGATCGTGCGGCATGATCAAAACCCACT
>CAYTDU010001094.1:0-2011 GCA_964436395.1 uncultured Gemmatimonadaceae bacterium
CAGTCGGAGGGCCCCTTCCTGGTCGCCGCCTACGGGTCCCTGCTCGGCGCCGACGCCTGGGCTCGCGAACACGCCGAACGCTACAGCGGCAGGAAGGCTGCAGCCGGGGGCTGAAGCTGCGCTGCTCGCCCGCATCACTATTCGATGAACGCGTCGCGTTGCTTGTCGCCATCCTCCGACCGTTTCCAGCCCTCATTGCTCCCATCAGGACCGACGAAGAATGTGCGCCACCCGTTGCACGGGGCATTCACCACGCTTGAGATCTGGTTGTCGGCGAATATGTTCACCGCACGAATGTGCGCTTCCGCAAGCGCCGCAGGGTCTACTCCCGATACAATGATTGCGTGGTGTATTGCGCATCCCATTACGAAACCCTCCCGAGCATGTAGAACCCAAGCTCTCCGAATTGCAGTGGTTCAAGGTTCGGTCCCTGCAGACATTCTCTGAGTTCCGCTACGACAACGTTATCATAGTTCGGCACGTCGATGAACCGAGACTTGTTCGCGACGAGTGATTCGAACACCTCCATGCACTTACAGTCGTCCTTGCACACGTCGTACGCCAGGAACACCTTCTTCGGCTCGTAGCCATACACGAACGTGCGTGGGCCTTCGCCGGGTTCGAAGTCTGAGAACGCGGTCTCCAGAAACTTATCGATGAACTCCGATACGGTGTAGTGGTCGTACAACTCGTAGCCGTTGATAACGCACCTAATTGTAGCGTTTGCGTCTATGACCTTCACATTTTCAAGACGCGCGCCCGTCTTTCGATCGTACCGCGCCTCCATATGCGATTCCTCGGGGACGACCACTGCATAGCTCTCCGTGACGATCGGACGCCCTACCGCCGCGAAGTGACGAAAATCCATGCTCATTGCGCTTCTCCTAGTAGCTTTCGTACAGAACACCCCACACGCCGAACGGCGCATTCGGGTACGCATCCATAATCCTTGCTCTTATGTGCTCGACGATGCGCGGACTCAGGGGTTGATCTCTCACCACGTCGTCGAGAAACTCAGTCATGCGCCCCATCCCTGCTACTCGCCCGATATACACCTCGGCTGAGTCCGTCCCGGTTGTTACCGCTGTGATACCGAGATCGCGCAGCTCTTTTGGTATCAACTGACGAATCTCGCCGCTGCCGAGCGGGCCTTCGGTAATCTCGACCCACGTGGGTTTTCCGCACTCGCTACAGAACTTCGCGTTCTCATTTCGCGCGTGTTCGCACCCACGTTCGCGTCTCGTGTGCCAGAAGCTCGACAATGGTAGACGCACACCAATTACCGCGAGTCCCGCTGCTGAGTATCCCATGTTACTTCCCCTTTACCATCGTGGTCAGGTTTTGAAGAAAATTCACGGCCGACTCCGCGTCATGAAAATGTACTGCAAGTTCTACCTCTGGGCTGATGATGTTTATCGAGTTTTCGCTCTGAAGAACGCAACACCCGCGATAATGGACCTCGGAGCCGCTCTCGGTGAAGATCTTGAGACCGACGAGAAGAATAGTGTACGGCTTCGTCCCGGTTGGTCGTGTGACTTGAGTACCCTCAGGTATGTAGAACGCCGGCAGCGTAATCTTGAGCATCTAGGATCTCCTTGTTCCATGCGTCTCGGGTCTTGAGCGCGATACGCTTACTGGGCATGTCTTCTCGGAAGATGCGATCCGGTGTGCGTCTTATCAGGTAATGCGTCACGGGCTGGTGTGACCAGTAATGCCCGACCCATGTTCTCCCGCCGTCGGATTCGTAGTACCAGAGATCAGGCTTTTCTGTACTTCTCGACTCTGGCATTTGCGGCCTCCATGAATGTCGTGGTCTGCCCAACACCTACGCACTGCTCACTCCCACGAAGGTGTGATCGTATTCGACCTTTGTGGATTTCCACCATCTTCCCGCACCAGGCGCACTTCATTTTCTTGGGACTACGCCCCTTCTTATCCTTCTTCATTCGTCGTCCTCGTCCTCTTCATCCGAGCTGATCCACTCCTTCACATCCTCTCGTGTCAGAATCTT
>CAYTDU010001095.1:0-2007 GCA_964436395.1 uncultured Gemmatimonadaceae bacterium
GTTGTGCCAAGCGTAGCCAAACGAGTGATTCACGCAACTCTTTGAGTGAGAGTTTCATCTTGTGAATGAAGTCTCGCCTTGACTCAGCTGCTTGGGCCTCAGCGTAATTTGCGGCAGGAGCTGTTCCAGACCTAATGAGCTGGTTTGCCACGTGAAAGCCAAGCGTGTCGTTAGGAAATGCCCTCGTGATCTTCCCAACAGAGACGGCAAAGTCAAGCAAGCGGTCTGCGATGTCGAAAGGTCGGTCGGCCATTGGGTGAATGTGCCTTTGGATATCCGACATCACATAATCGATTTTGCGCGGATTGTTCCGCAAAAACGCAGGTAGATCATCGACATCCAACAAGGAATGACCGATGATGAAGTGGCGAGCACTTGGACATTGGACATTCCTTGTTGGACATTGGACGTTCAATTCTCCCGATACCGAAACGCCTTGTTGGGGAACGGCGGCGGCGGCGGGACGAGCCGCGGGTCCTCGGCAATCCGGTCCTGCAAGAACTGAATCGCCGCGTCGAGCTGAGCATCCTCACCGTTGAATGTGGCGTGCGGCGGATTGTCGACTTCGATATCCGGCATCACACCGACCTGTTCGATCAGCCACTCGCCTTCGGGGCCGTACACACCCATCGACGGTGCTCTAGCCAATCCCCCGTCAGTGAGCCGGTTCGAGGAGCCCAACCAGATCTCGCCGCCCCATGTCCGCATGCCGATTACCGTTCCCAATCCAAGACGCCTGAAACCGTCGGCAAAGGCTTCTCCGTCTGAGTACGTGTCCTGATCCACCAAAACCACCATGTGGCCGCGGAAGGCGTACTGCATGTTCCACGACGGAATACCGACGTTCTCCTGCCAGTACATCCATGCCTTGCGCATGAGCTTTTCTAAAATGAAACTGTCGATATTACCACCGTAGTTGTTGCGCACGTCAATGATGAGCCCTTGGCGGTTGAATATCGGATAAAACTGTCTGTACCACTCGGTGATATTACCACTACCCATAGCACGCAGATGCACGTAACCGATACTACCGTTGCCTCGCTCTTCGACGAGTAGCCGGCGCGAATATTCCCAGTCGCTATACCGCAAGTTCGACTCGTTTGTCGCCGGCACCACGATCAGGTCGCGTGACTCGCCCGCACCGACCGAGCCACCTCCGCCGGATCGCACCGTGAGCAGCACCTGGCGTCCCTGCTGGTTGCGAAGCAGAGCACCGATGTCAGAGATTTCTAGGGTACCTACTCCATTGACCGCCTCAATCACGTCCCCGGCGTGAACATCGAGATCGGGATCCGCGAGCGGCGACATCTCATCTGGGTAGTCCGGGTCCGACTGGAATATGTATTCGACGCGGTATCCACCTTGGTCCGGGTCGCGGAACAAACGCGCACCAAGGGTCGCCACGCTCACATCCTCTTGACCTCTACGTAGATCACCACCTCTTACGCTCGTGTGCAATGCAGAAAGCTCACCGATAATCCTCCCGATCAGATCGGACAGCTCGTCGCGGGTCGTTACCCGATCAACGAGCGGCAAATACTTCTCGAGCGTCGCTTCCCAATCAACACCGTGCATATCGGGATCGTAGAAGTAGTCGCGCTCGAGGCGCCAGGCATCCACGAAGATCTGACGCCAATCATCTCGGACGTCGATGGGGAACGTCCACCCCGAGAGTTCTACTTGATGATCGGAGAGATCCTGCACCTTGGACGGCCGAGCGTCGACCACATACAGGTCGTTCCCCTTGCGGACGAGCAGTTTCTTCCCGTCCAGTGATATCTCGTAGTAACCGATATCCTCGACGACTGTCTCTGCTTCAACATCCTCGTTGTCTATCTCGAGTGCCATCAGGTGAGTGTCGGCACCCTGCCCCGAACCTCTCGAGCGGAAAAACAACGCGTCTTCGTTCACATCAAGCGAGCTATAGTTACCTGATGGAATGGGAACGAGTTTGGCTCGGCGCTCCAATCCGTCCAAGTCAATCTGGATCGGCTCAATCTCATCGTC
>CAYTDU010001096.1:0-2004 GCA_964436395.1 uncultured Gemmatimonadaceae bacterium
GTAGTCGTTCTCACGGTGGCATACCCGTAGAGGAGTGCCAGATCTTCGGATACCCGAAGAGTCACATGGACAGACAGGTCGGCGGTCTCGAAGGCGTGGCTGCCGACCCGTCCACTGTTGAGCGAAGTAGAAACAGGTCCGCGGTGAGAATCACACTCCCGGTGTTCGTAGCACTAGTCGTTTGGACGAGTGCATACCTTTGCCCCGTAGAAGCGCAGAGCGAGGCGGCTGTGTACGTGGTTCCCCGGCCACTCGTTGTAGTCGCTCGAAGAGACCTTAGATTCGGAACGGTCATACGGGGCGTTTCCACGACAGTCCTACCGTCGGACGTCAGGGGTGCCGGTTTGTTCGAGATCAACGGCTCCAAACACGAATCCGTCCGCATAGAGTTCCTTCTACCAGAGAACCTTGGCTCGGATGACGGTGACGCACTGCCTATCTTTTTCGGCCCTGGGGACGGAGCTGCAGCTACTGACATGGGACGCTTCCACGGTGTGCCATTCGACCCGCGACAACCTCTGATAGCAACACTCGGCGCCAACGGCAAGCTCTACGTACGACTCGGCGGTACAGTGGTGCCAGGTCACGGTCAGACCGCTGGTACATATCGAGCAACAGTCTTTCTCTCGGTCTTCGACCTAGGTAGTTGACAATGCCGCGAATGACACTGAAACGATTTCTCGTCGGCACGGCGACTGCCGTTGCACTGGCACTGCTGCCGAGCCTAGTGCAGGCCGTCTACGTAACACCACATGCCGTGTTCATGACACATGGAGCACGTGCGGGGCAGGTTACGGTTGGGAACTCCGGAGAAGCACCGGAGGAAGTCACCGTGGAATTGAGATTTGGGTTTCCCGACACCGACTCTGCCGGAACTCCGTTCATCCGGTTCGTCGAGGATCCTGGACCCGAATTCCCATCTGCAGTCGAATGGATACGACCATATCCACGTCGCCTCAGGCTCGAACCAGGTGAGCAACAGGTGGTACGACTCCTCGCAACCCCTCCTGACGATCTCCCGGAAGGTGAGTATTGGACACGCATGATAGTCACGGGGCAGGGAGCGTCCGTGCCGATCGAAACCGCCGACACATCAGTCCGCGCCGGCGTTTCACTCGTAATGCGAATCATTACCGCAGTCACATACCGCAAAGGAACGGTGACCACGGGAATCACGCTTCGAGGACTCGATGCAGCCGTAGACGGCGATTCCGTTGCGGTTTGGGTCAACGCTACGCGCGAAGGGAATGGCGCGTACTTGGGAACTGTGAACTTCGAGCTGGTTGGATCTGACGGACAGCATGTCACCGAGTGGATAATCCCGATTGCAGTGTACTACCCGATGAACCGGCGCTTCGCACTGCCTGTCGAATCGATCCCAGCCGGGACCTATTTGCTGCGACTCACCATCGATTCGGAGAGACCGGACCTGAGACCCGACGATGTGCTCCCAGCGCCGGCCGTTTCTGACTCCGTAGAGATCGTGGTGCCTTGATCGGGGCGTGCGGTGATCTGTCGAACGCTTTACGGGAACAGCCTTCGTGGCACCACCGTCAGGACCTCCGTTCGGTCTACCTTGCTGGCTGTGAGTCTTGCTGCGCTAGCATTGCCTGTTGACGCCCAAATAGATACCGCACTCGTTCAGGCAGTTGTAGAAATCGACATCGACGGGGGACCGTCTCAGGTGGTGCCGGCGATGTCGTACAACTCCACTATGCTCGTTCCGTTCAGGATCTTCCTCGAGCTGAGCGAAATTCACCTGGCCGAATTCTCGCCGGACACGTTGGCTATAGCACTGGTCCAACCCGGAAATATCAGCGTACGATTCCGACCTGACAGCGGCTACTTCACTAGGGGCGACTCGGTTTTTTCGCTCGAACCGCTGGAGGCTGTTTGGTGGGATGGAGAGCTCTACCTGGCCAATACAGCGGCCTGGCATGCGACCGGAAGGGAAAGCGCTCAATTGAAAGGGATGAAACTTGATCGCAAGGGAAATCCCAATGG
>CAYTDU010001097.1:0-2003 GCA_964436395.1 uncultured Gemmatimonadaceae bacterium
GGAAGTGGCTCTCCCACGGGCAACGTGACTGTCACTGACGGAATCAACTCGTGCGTTGGAACTGTCGCTGCGGGAAGCTGCCAACTGACTCTCACTACAGCTGGCACAAAATTGCTGACCGCCACCTACGCTGGTGATGTTTTGTTCTTCGGAGGCACTTCGGAGATTGTCGAACACGTTGTGGACCTCGCTGCTACAACAACCACGATAACGAGTGCGTCACCAGATCCAACAGTCGTAGGTGAAGCGGTGACCGTCAGCTACACCGTCACATCGGCGGGAGGCACACCTAGTGGCGATCTCACACTCAGCGACGGAGTGACGAGCAACGATCAGTGCTCGGTCACAGACGGCGTAGGAACCTGCGACCTGGTATTCACAAATGTTGGGACCCGCGACATCACGGCATCATACGCCGGAGATCCAAGCTTCGCCTCGAGCGCTTCGGCACCTGAAGGACACACTGTAAACGCGGCAGCAACGACGACAACCATCATAGGCGAGTCAGCAGATCCCACGGTGGTTGGCGAGTCGTTTGATGTCAGTTTCGAGGTGAATGTCGATGCTCCGGGATCGGGTGTGCCCACCGGGAACGTGACGGTTACCGACGGAGTAGATAGCTGCACTGAGGACGTCAGCGTCGGATCGTGTACAATTGCTCTTACAACACCGGGAAGCAGAACACTAACAGCCACGTACGCCGGTGACGGCAACTTCAGCGGTAGCACGACGCTCGTTGGTCCGGGGCATGTCGTCGACCCAGCCAACACTACCACGACCATCAACTCGGATGAGCCGGACCCGTCGGTCAGTGGGCAAGACGTAACCGTTCAGTTTTCCGTCGTGGTTGATGCACCTGGAGCTGGAACTCCCACAGGTGACGTAACGGTTTCTGACGGAGTTAACCAATGCACCGCTACGGTGGCCGACGGCGAATGCATCCTCGCACTCGAAACGGTCGGTGCACGGGACATTACGGCGACGTACGCCGGTAATCCCAGCTTCAACACGAGTGCCGACACAGAAACTCATACTGTAGATCCCGCGGGGACCACGACAACAGTCGCGTCGTCCGTGAACCCCTCCGTGTTCGGTGAAGCGGTTTTCTTCACCGCCACCGTTAGCAGTAGCTTCGGCACGCCCACGGGGACCGTTCAGTTCCAGGTGGATGGAGTGAATTTGGGTGCCCCTGTTGCGCTTGATGTATTGGGCGATGCGACCAGTATCAGCACAACGACGTTAGCGGTCGGAACACGAGTGGTGACTGCCAACTACAGCGGCAGCGGCGATGGCCGATTCGGGGCTAGCTCCGGCTCGCTTTCCGGTGACCAGGTAGTGGATCAGGCACTCACTACCACTTCGATCGTCTCGCATGAACCCGATCCGTCGGTCGTCACGCAAGAGATAACGGTTGCGTTCGACGTGACTGTGCAGGCGCCAGGGTCGGGCACACCTACCGGTTCTGTCAATGTATCCGTATCAGATGGGACGGAAACCTGCAATGGACTGTTGGTGCAGGGCCAGGGGAGTTGCACGATCATCCTTGACGCACCGACCGGCACTCGCACGCTTACCGCCACCTATGCCGGCAGTACGGAGTACGCCAGCAGCGTGTCTGCGGTTGAGGCCCACGAGGTGAATCCGCTGCCATCGGTTTCCTTCACCACATCCAGCCAAAGCGGTGCTGAGGACGGTGGAAACCTTACCGTTACCGCGCAGCTATCAGAGGCAATTGGCCTCGATGTCACTGTCCCATTCACTCTGGAAGGCAGCACGGCTGATAGCGGTCTCGGCCTGGACTACACGATCACTGAAACTCCGATAGTGATCGCATTGGCACAACGCCCGGCTCCAGCCACGGGGCTGCCCACGAGAACCGAGCAGGGTGACCTCGAATTTGTGCTTCATTCCGGACATGGAGAGTTTCCGAGGGCCATCTTCGCACCGGGAACGGTGGAGGAATGCTTTCACCTCACCCGTCGCGCCCTGGAGCAGGCGGAGCG
>CAYTDU010001098.1:0-2002 GCA_964436395.1 uncultured Gemmatimonadaceae bacterium
CGCCGGTGCGGTAGTCGAGGCGCGAGGCGATCGTTCCGCCGGTGCCGAGGAGCTTCACGTTGGGCTTGTTCGGAGAGGAGGGAAACTCCTTTTCCGGGATCTTGTAGTGTGCCTCGCGATAGCCGACCTCGCGGATGTCGTTGATTGTCTTCACTGCGATCCCCACGTTGTAGCCGGTCGCAAGCTTCAACACGACGTGGTGATCGTCGTCGTTCTCCGATCGGGGAAGGACGATCCCGCAAAACGTGCCGCGCGTGGTGTCGATCACGGCCTCGCTCCACACACGTACGTTGAACCGCTTCAGAATCACCAACGCTTTGCCTTTGTATCCCTTGTGCGCCTCGCTCATGGCGCCTCCTCCTCGATTGCGCGTGCGAGTTGTGCCAGGCGCATGTTTCCCAGTGCCAGCGGCCGCAGCTGCCCCATGATCCAATTTCGTCGTGCACGGGGGCAGTCAGTCTTCTTCTGATGGTCAAACGCGTTACGCAGTGAAGGAATCCGTTCCAAGACCTTCTTTTCTTGTAGCGGCCGATGGCCGAGCTCAGCGAGGATTGACTCGAAGTCTCTGGTCGGATTGCTCAGCGCCGCCGGGGCCATCGCCTCGAGGAGGTCGCGATCGAGACCCCGCTGTTTAAGAAACGCGACCAGAGTGCGCAGTCGATCAGCGGCAGGCGACCCGGAATCGGCGAGCATGGCAGTGTATCGTCTCAGCGTGTGGGCGACGAGTGTCGCGATGAATGCGGGCTCCTCACCGCCTTCATCGGCCAGACGCTCCACAAGCGGTACCAAATTCCTTCGCAGGAGGGTGCGACGCGCATCCTCGGGGATTCCCCAGGCGGCCATTTTCCCAATCTGCTCAGAGACGCTGGCAGGGAGCGTTGCGCGAATGGACTCGATCAATGTATCGTCGATCGGAATCGGTGCGGAATCGGTGTCCGGATACATCCGATCCGGTCCGGGCAGAACCCGTTCGAAGATCGTCGTGCCATCGGGAAGCGCTTTTCGCGTTTCGTTGGGCACACCGACGAACGCCAGGCGACACCGCTCATCGACGGTCTCCTGAACCGTTTGTAGGTCGACCTGCGGTCCCCACACCAGAAGCTGGGCGTCGCCCGAATTGGCGTCGAGCAGAGCAAAGATTGCCGCCCAAGCCTGCTGTGTAAACGTCGGATCGGAGTCCTCGGAGTGGGCCATGTTCGGCTCATCGAGACAGGCGATCACCTTCAGCCGATCGGAGATCTCATCGGCGAATACCCTGCCGGGTTGGGTGAAGAAGGAGAGGGCCCCACCGAATGAGGGGAGATTGATCGCCAGTAGTCTCAGATCGTGCTGCACTACTCGATCGATGAGATCAGACGGCATCTCGATTTGGTCCCACTCCACCTCCGCGCAGCGGAGCGTCCACTTGTCGGGATCGCGTATTTTCTCCCTCAATATCTGGTGGATCTCCAGGAGTGCCTTCTGGCGAAACGCCTCGTTGTGCGTCAACTCGGGAATCAAGCGAAGGCGGGATACACCCTTGATCTCCACCCGCGTGCCGCCGTTGATGCTCACGTTTACGTCCTGGCGCGCAGCACCGATTCCCGTGTTTACCTTGTCGGTGCTGCGGGCGACGAAGCGCAAATATTGTCCGGCCTCCTCGGCCTCGTCAGGGGTCGTCATGTCGGGATAGGTCACCGTCTCGATAAGGGGTATCCCGAGGCGATCGGTGGTGTACGTTCTCTTGTGGCCGATGTCCGCTACTTCTCGGCACGAGTCCTCCTCAACGGAGAGTTGGATGATCCGTACCGCTTTGTTGGCCAGTGGAATCTCACCTTCGATTCCCACGATTGCCGTGCGCTGGAATCCAGTAGGAATGCTTCCATCGAGATACTGTTTACGCGTTATGTGTAGCTCTCCGACGATGTTCGTCTTGAGAAGAAGTGCAGCCTCTACCGCTATCGCCAGTGCCTCCCGGTTCAGCGGAAACGGAGGCGTGTCGTCGATGTCGTACGTACAGGCC
>CAYTDU010001099.1:0-1997 GCA_964436395.1 uncultured Gemmatimonadaceae bacterium
GGCAACCACCGTAAGGCCTATAACCCGCTCGTCGACTCCGATAGCATCCGCAATTACAACTGCTCCGCGCACTAGGAGATCCGCACCGCCGATCAACGCCACTATTCCGAGCACAACCATTACGATACTGATGCTCCAGGCGCGGCCTATACCGTCCTTGAACTTCGCGGCCCGCCGTACATCCTGCTCTAGTGATTTTGCCTCATCGAGTTCGACATCACGCCTCGACATGTAAACCACGAACACGGTGAACAGAATCAAGGCCCCGAAGAGAAAGCCTCCTTCGACGCGATCGACCGACAGGTCGCGACAGAGCAGCACGACGACTGCGGCCACCACGAACATGAATGGGTACTCGACGCGAATGGTTCGCCGTTTCACGGCCACAGGTACGACAATGGCTGTGATTCCGAGTATTGCACCGATGTTGAAGATCGAAGACCCGATGATATTGGCGAACGCCAGGTCTGTGCTGCCGCGCGCGGCTGCCTCAACCGATACCGCCATCTCTGGCAGGCTTGTTCCCATTGCGACAATGGTGAGGCCTACCACGGCAGCAGAAATACGAGCGAACAGGGCGATTCGTGTGGCGCCCTGTACCAAGTAGTGACCGCCTACGAAAAGGGCGGTAACACCAGCGACTAGTTGAACAACTGCGAGAAGCATTCAGTCGGAATCTAAGCCGATGGCCCGATGCCCGTCAGAGGGCTTGGGTTTGTTCGCACCACTCCTCGAGCGGGACGGTGCGTGATAGAGCACTCGGATGTTTGCGAAACCAGTGGAGCAGCAGCATGGTCTCGTCGATCGCTCGAGCCGGGATAGCTCTCGAGCCGGGTTCGGATTCGAGATGCTCTAGCACCAGGGCGTTGAATGCCTCTCGTTCAATCGGTGTGTGCGGTGCAGGAGCGGAAGCGTGCACGGTCCCGTGTTTGATTATGTAAGCCCGGTCGTCACCATATGTACCGGGATCTACGTACACAAAACTCAGAGCCGCAACGCTTGCATGCGCTCTGACCGATGCCGCCAACAGCCATTCGAGCGAGTCGAACCGGTCGCGCCAGAATGCCGCCAATTCGAATTCCTGGTTTTCTCCCGCTTCAGTCATCTTTACGATTACGTCATCTAGTGGAGCCATAGATGTCGTCTCGAGAAACCCGATCGCCTGTTGGACACGGTCGTGATATTCGCGCTCGTTCACGAGTCCAGCGCATGGACCTGTGCAATTGCCGACCTCGTATCGCAAACAGGCAGCACGGGGAGAGGCGGCGAACAAGTCTCCTTGTCCGGGAAAAGTGACAGGCATTTTCAGCGCACAATCCCGCAAGCGGAGCAGGTCATTCAACACCCGCACAGCCTCCTTCAGCCGTCCGATGTTGCTGAAAGGGCCATAGTGACGCATCTGATTGGCTCCTGGTGTGCTGCCGACGAAGAGCTTGGGGGCCGGCCCATTCGATACCTTGACGAACCCTATCCGCCGATTGCGGTTCATCCTCACGTTGAATACAGGGTGGTAGCGTTGAATCTGGCGGAGCTCACCCAGCAATGCCGCAAACTCCGAAGGCATCAGATCCCACTGTATGTCGGCTGCGGCGTGAAGGATGCGCGCTGCCTTATCTTCAGGGTAATGGGCGCGGAAATAGGACAGCAGGCGGTTGCGGAGGCGTTTGGCCTTGCCAACGTATATCACCCGGCCCGAGGCATCGATCATTCGGTACACCGCAGGACGGTTCTCGGCGAGTGCACGGACCCGACGTCGTAGAGGTCCGTTATCTGTGAGCGGCAGCGCCAGCGTCGTCATCTATCAGATGCCTGGCATCTGTAACAAAACGTCGTTGCGCGTCCATCGATTGCATGCGTCGTTGCTAGGGTGGTTCCGCAGGTTAAGCACCGCAAACCACCGCGCCCGTAAACCAATAGGGTCTCCTGGAATGACCCTGTTTCACCGGTGCCGGTTCGGTAATCGCGGAGAGTCGTGCCTTTCGCGGCAATTGCCTCAT
>CAYTDU010001100.1:0-1997 GCA_964436395.1 uncultured Gemmatimonadaceae bacterium
GCGCGGCGAAACATCGGTCTGACGGTAATCCTGGTTAACAATGGCATCTACGGCATGACCGGTGGACAGACAGCTCCTACAACGCCTCGAGGCGTGACCACTATTACCAGCCCCTACGGATCACTGGAACACCCCTTTGATATCTGTGCCATGGTTGCTGCTGCCGGCGCCCCGTATGTAGCGCGGTGGACTACCTATCACCCCCGCCAGATGATGCGCTCCATTAAGAAGGCCTTGCAGATGAAAGGCTTTGCACTGGTGGAGGCAATCAGTCAATGTCCGGTACAGTTCGGGAGGGCCGCACGGCTCGGCAAGGCCGTGGACATGCTCAAATACTACAAGGAAACGAGTGTCAGCCGAAAACGGGTTCAAGATCTCGACGTTGAGGAGTTGAGAGATAGAATCGTCGTGGGGGAATTTGCGGATAGCGAGAAACCGGAACTTGCTACCCAGTGGATTCATCTCAGAGAAGAAGTGATGGAGGGTTAGCTCATGGTCCGAACTGAGTTGACCATAGCAGGGATTGGGGGCCAGGGCTCCATACTTGCCGGGGTAATCCTCGGCTCGGCTGCGGTAGCCTACGACGGGAAGTATGCGGTGCAGACGCAGGCGTATTCCTCGGAACTGCGCGGAGGGTTTGCCGCAGCGTGGGTGATCGTTTCCGATGAGCCGGTGGTTTTCCCCCGGGTGACACATCCGGACATCCTGGTGGCGCAGGCGCAAGACTCCATAAATCGATTCAGTCGGGTCTTGAATCCCGACGGCATTTTGATTACCGACAGCGATATGATCCCCACGCCGCCGCCAGGCATACGTCACCTTTTCACGGTACCGGCGACATCACTCGCACGCAATCGGCTCAAGGCGTCTGTCACCGCCAATATGGTCATGCTTGGAGCCTTGTGTAAAGCCACGAAGGTCGTAAGCCGCGCGGCATTGGAGAAGGCCATTACAGACGCCGTGCCCGAGGGGAGCGGACAATTGAACCTTGATGCACTTGCCGTGGGTTTCGACCGCGTGCGAAAGCCGGCCGGGCCACACTGAGCTCGAAGATGCGGGTCCGCACTGCAGTGCCTGTCACCGAGATATGGTTTGGAGAGAAAGGAGAGAGCGATGGCCCTAAAGACCGTTGAGGAATATTACGAATCGCTGAACGATCTGCAACCGACAGCCTACATTCTGGGAGAAAGGGTTGAAAGCCCTTTCAGGCACCCGTTGATCAAGCACATGGTGGCGGGAGTAGCCAAGACCTATGACCTGGCTCACGATCCTGAAGGCGAGCAGTATCTGGTGGCAGACTCCGAGTTGATCGGTGAAAAGGTAAGCCGATTCGTAAAGTTTTATGGGAGCCGTGACGACCTTTTGGCCAAGGTAAGGATGCTCAAATTCCTCACCCAGAGGACCGGCACCTGTTTCATGCGGTGCACCGGCATGGACGCCATAAACTCGGTCGGGATTGAGGCCTACAACTGTGACAAGAAGCATGGCACCACCTATTACGAAAGGCTCCTGAGGTTTGTCGAATTTGTCCAGAAGAACGACTTCGTGGTCTTTAGCGGCGTGACAGATGTCAAAGGCGACAGGTCACTCCGCCCATCGGAGCAATCAGACCCGGACATGTACCTGCATGTGGTGGACAGAACGAGCGACGGCATTGTGGTGAAAGGCGCCAAGGTTCATCAGACCGGATCGCTCTGTGCGCACTGGGGCCTGATTGTGCCCACGAGAGAGATGCGGGAGCCGGACAAAGACTATGCCGTGTGTTTTGCCGTCCCTGTGGACGCCGATGGTGTCATCCATGTTTACGGCAGAGGTACGCTGGAGGCGAGGGCGCTCGGCGAGTGCGATCTCGGCAACGTTGAGTACAGCAAGTTTGCCCCCATGGTTATTTTCAATGATGTTCTTGTGCCGTGGGAACGGGTGTTTCTGTGTGGTGAATATGAGTTTGCCGGTCCCATGGTGAGAAACTTCGGGAATTACCACCGTCACTCTCATGG
>CAYTDU010001101.1:0-1997 GCA_964436395.1 uncultured Gemmatimonadaceae bacterium
ACCGCAGCGAGCCAACGCCAGAGTGCAGTCGCAATAGCCGAACGCGCGGTTCTTCTTCGGGTTCAACAACCGTCGTTCTTCAGCACGGAGCGGCGGTACCCATCGCTCGTGGTTGCGGTGCAACCGTTCGGGAAAACGGATGAACTCATCGAGTTCCCTGCGTGTCCTCACCTCCGTAATGACCGGAACGATCTCATTCACTTGGTTCGTGCCCTCCGCGTGACACCGGAACCATCGTCCCTCCAAACACCCGATACTCGTCCAGCCGGCAGGAGGGAATCAACCGACCCTCGTACACCATCATGTTGAGACATCCGTCGCAGAGGTTCGGGTCGCCATTGAGCACCTCGTTGGGCTGCTGTAGCGAAATGGATTGCACATGAATCCCCGCAAACAGGCGGCGCATGTCCTTCAACACCGATCGGGCATACTTGCCGGTTGCCTTCCTCACATTCCCGTCGATCAGCGACATCAGGAATACGCTCCTGCCCACCTTTGTGCGTCTAAGGAACGAGCAATACCTGCCGGTGAACAGGTGGTGGAAAACCTGCACGCACTCCATCGTGCGCGGTCCAAGGCAACCGAACGTCTCATCATGCGATCCAACTTGTACCGTAACCAGAAACTTGAAACTGTCCGTGGCGCTCATGCCGGGCAGGTATGCAGCGGGTCGGTACGCCATATCCCAATCGCGTAGCACCTGGAGCATCTCGTCTGTGGTGAGGCCGATCTCTTCGGTCCTCATCGTCGAATGCTGCATTCTGGAGGCATCCACGGGGATGTCGTTGACGCGGTACTCAATCGACGGCGTCACCGGAATGGAACGAAAGGCGATCAGGGAAACGTGCTGCACCTTGGTGATGTTCCGCCTACACCATTCGACGATATCGGGCAGGTACCTGACGGTGTTCTTGAATATCGTCACATTGAATCCGCACTGAACTCGCTTCAGGCCCGAGACCATATCGGCGAAATACTGTCGCAGCTCATTGTGTTCCGCCTCGTTTTTGTCCGCCCAATCAGGCCGCTTCATTCCGCTATCGACGTGGAAGTGGAACTTCGCCAACCCCGCGTCCTGGAGTCTTTGGGCCAGCTCCCAGGTTAGTCGCATACCATTTGTGAGTAGAACCGGCTTGATCCCCTGATTCGCGATGTACTCGACGACTTCCACCACGTGTGGATAGAGCAGTGGTTCCCCACCGGCTATTGCGATGCGATCGCAATTCGTGAGGCGTCTGACCGTGTGGATCTCTTCTTTTAGATCATCCAGCTCTCGATGACCCGATATGCGGTGCCTGTAGCATCCCGGGCAGGTCAAATCACACGCGTCGGTAACCTCTATCCAACCACCCGGGTTATCAGTCTTCGACCAGGGGAACCGGTAAAGTGCTTCACGTTCGACAGACATGACTTTGTCGCTAAGCCTTCGCAATTTCATATGTTCGTTCAGTGCCGGCACGCCAGAATGCATAGGCCGCGAGCCCAAGAGCAACACCAGTGACCGCGTCCAAGAAAAAATGTTCCTTCAGGGTGAGCGTTGAAACCGTGATCAAAGCTGCGAGAATGGTTGACGAAAAACGGAGCAACCGAGAGTGGAGAACGGATACCGCTAATCCAGCGGGAAGCACCGTCAGTGCCACGTGCATGGAAGGCATACACGCGTGCGGCCGCATGGAAATCAGTTCGTGCATCCATTGTTGTGCAGCCGTTGGGTTTGCCGGCCAGGGCGCGGTTGCTGGAACGAGGAGCTGCATGGTCGCGCCAACCACTATCATTCCACCGTACGCATACACTGCCCTATCGAATCGGGAGCGCGGGATCTGCCAGAACACCACCCCCGCCCAAATGACGATGTAGAGATCGCCAAAGTAGTAGATCACCCACGTCCAGCCGACGTACGGAATCCAACGGTCGATAGCAAGGGAGAGATCGACGAAAACCGTCGACGGTCTGTAGCTGTTGGTGATATTGACGACGTAGTACCAAACGATGTGAAG
>CAYTDU010001102.1:0-1991 GCA_964436395.1 uncultured Gemmatimonadaceae bacterium
CCAGGCGTTCCCGAAACCGGTGGTCAATGGGAACACCGTGCAACCGCTCAGCGACGTGGTCATTCGCGCACAACGTTCTTGGCGGTTGGGCGCCACGATGTTCCTGGCGTTCGGCATCCTGGCGGCGAGTGTGGCGGCAGTTGGACTCTACGGTGCCATCTCCCACAATGTCACGCAGCGAACCCATGAGTTGGGTATTCGCAACGCGCTCGGTGCCGGGCGCCGTCGGATCCTCTGGCTTGTGTTTGGACAGATCCTTCGGTTGGCGGCGGTCGGCATAGCTCTTGGTGGTCTCGCGGTTTGTATTGCCAGCCGCTGGCTGCAACCGCTCCTTTACCAGCAATCGGCCACCGATCCCATGGTGTACGCCATCGTGGGAGCAATAATGCTCTTCATAGCAGTTGCGGCAAGCGCACTCCCCGCAATCCGTGCGTCGGGAATAGACCCGAACCTCGCGTTGCGCGCAGAGTAGTCGTCACCCGGACCGTCTGCCCGAAATGCCGGCTGCCTAAATCCGGGCACTGTTATGAGTCCCACCACCCCGGATGCGGCGCCTGCTTCCCGAATTTGTTGTGGTTGGAGTCAGAACGAGATCCGGATCAAAAGGGCCCACGGAATCGCATGCCGCTCCCTGGCGGGGTACTGGTGCGGCGGCCGTTCGGTCGCCGTTTTTTTCCTCTCTGCCCTCGCGCCACGCTCCTCCGTTCCGTATCTTCTTCAGTGATGCCGACAGGAAGTGTTGCATGAGTCCCAGCGATCTGCTTGCTGCCAATCGGGAATCGATAATTCGACTAGCTAACCTGCACGGTGCACGCAATGTTCGAGTGTTTGGTTCGGTGGCTCGCGGCGATGCAACCGAGGCAAGCGACGTGGATCTCCTCGTCGAGATGGAAGAGGGCAAGAGCCTTCTCGACCTTGTCGGCTTGTGGCAGGACTTACAGGACTTGCTGGGCCTCAAGGTCGATGTGATTTCGGACGGCGGTATCAGCCCTCACCTGAGAGCCAAGATCCTGGCGGAGGCAGTGCCACTTTGAAGGATGATCGTGTCTACCTCGCTCATATTCTGGACGCCGTCGAACGTATCCAGAAATACACGTCTGAGGGAAAGAGCGAATTCGATCAGGATGAGAAGACCCAGGATGCCGTCGTGCGGAATCTGGAGATCATCGGTGAGGCCACCAAGAATGTCTCGGATGAGTTGCGGTCGAATCGACCTGACATTCCGTGGCGCCGGCTTGCCGGGATGCGAGACAAGCTGATACATGAGTATTTCGGGGTGAATCTCACAATAGTCTGGCAAGTGGTCGAACAGGAAATCCCAAAGTTGGGTGCATTGCTGGGTGAGATCCTGCAGGGACTTGGCAAAGATGAGTAGTGTCGGTATTCTCTTCCCGATTGTCAGCCGTATCAGGTGTTGATGAGGACGGACCGGGAGGCAGTAGAGCGTCCGTGAGATCAGTTTTGTCTCTATAATGGAGTTGACGACTCTAATATTTAGTGTAAATTGGCGTTGTGTACTCCAGACAGAAGATAATCGACTCGTCGGTTAGCTGCTTTCTTTTCGGGCCGCGTGGTACCGGCAAGACATTCTGGCTGCGTCATACCCTGCCTGATAGCGTCTACATTGATCTTCTCGAAGCGCGAACTAGTGGAGAGTTGCTGGCTGATCCGCAGCGTCTGGAGAACCGTATCCCTCCCGACTATCGCGGGCCGATCGTAATCGATGAGGTACAGCGTGCGCCAGCGGTACTCGACGAGGTACATCGGCTGATCGAAGCACGCGGTCTGGTGTTCGTGATGACTGGCAGCAGCCCGCGCAAGTTGCGACGCGGCGGCACCAATCTGCTGGCCGGAAGGGCGATCAGTCATGAGCTCTTTCCCTTCACTGCGGCTGAACTCGGCCAGGACTTCTCTCTGGCAAAGGCGCTTCAATGCGGCATGCTTCCCACCATCCACGACCCGGCAAAGCATGTGGACCCTAAAGACTATCT
>CAYTDU010001103.1:0-1990 GCA_964436395.1 uncultured Gemmatimonadaceae bacterium
AGCCACGCCCACAATTTCTGACTGGATTATTTCGAATTATTAAGTTTGTTATTGGTCCTGTGTTCTCAGAAGCGAAGATCCCAATGCCCGGCGTATCTTCGACTAGGCAGTTTTCAATGGTAAGGCGATTCACAAAATTCCCCGACCCTTCAGGGTTTGGTTCGCAATCAATTCCAGTAGCAGGCCCAGTGAGGGACGTGGCGCCGATGCTGTGGACGTGGCAGTTGCGGATTATGCAACCATCCACCCAGAACGCAGCAATTCCCTCGCGGCGGCAGTCGGAAACCGTCACCCCGTCGATGAGGACTTCTTTACAGTTTCCATATGAGCCGCCGCCAATGTAGATGCCGTCTCCCCACGCGCGAGAAATCGCTAGAGGGCCCAGAATCCTCACTTCGGACGACCCATTGGTTATATAGATCAAATGGCCATATTCACCACTTTGGCCAGTGTGGGCCCCCGAGTCGCCAACTAACGTACCCGAACCCTGTATCGTAACATTGTGGACCGCGCCATCGCGGCCAATGTTGAAAAGCCGGTAGGACGGTAGACCATTCGGTATGACCTCAAGCTTGGCCTGAGCTTCGATCCGAATGACCGTATTTGAACGGGGGGCTAAACCGGCAGAGGCATCAATGAACCATGTTCCGCCAGTTGCGAAAACCACCTCGCCACCCGCGCCATCGTCAAGCGCGGATTGAATAATTCTAGTGTCGTCCGTACCGTTGGATGCGGGCACGTACAGGCGGCGCCTTGGGGGCGTGCCATCAGTCTCAGATGTTCTTGGGCTCGCTGTTGCCTCCCGCGGCGGAGTAGACGCGTTGACGGCTGCGGTCGTACCAACGAATATACGCGCAATTCTGCTGAATGCAGCCCGACGCGAAAGGGTGCTCACGCTGGCGATTGGGGAAATCTCGCCAATTCCAACTTTTGCCTTCACCACTTATCCAATACTGTAGCCGCTAATTCATCGTACGGTACGGACGGGGATAGGGCCTTGCCCCCACGTATTGGACGCAGGATTTGTGGTTAGGCGGCTTCGGGCAGCGGAGCGGTCGTTAGGGTCCTTTCCTAGGTCGCGGGGCTGGAATGGCGGCATCGGGAGTGTCGTCGTTTGGTGTTGTAGCGGGCCAGCCAACGGAACACCTCGCGGCGGCAACTCGCCGCGTCGGGCCAGCAGGTGCGGTCTTGCAGGATCTCGCGCTTGAGGGCGGCGTTGAACGATTCCGCCAGGGCGTTGTCGGCACTGGACCCCACACCGCCCATCGACTGGGTGACCCCTAGATCGGCACAGAGTTTTGCGAAATCCTTTAAGGCGTACTGACTCCCGTGATCGGCGTGGAACACAGCACCGGCCAGGCTGCCCCGCAACCCGGCAGCGGCTTTCAGGGCGTCCTCGACGAGTTCGGTGCGCATGTGCTCGGCGATCGCCCACCCCGCCACCCGCCGCGAACAGCAGTCGATCACCGTGGCCAGGTACAGATTGCCGCCGCTCGCCAATGGCAGGTAGGTGATGTCCCCGACATAACGGGTATTGATCTGCGTGGCCGTGAAGTCCCGACTGAGCAGGTCGGGGACCTTCTGGTCGGCCGGCTCGGGCACGGTCGTGCGGACCCGCCGGCGACGCCGGTAGCCGGCGATCCCGTTGCTGCGCATGACCCGGGCCACCCGCTTGTGGTTGACCCGCTCACCGTCGGGCACACCGTCGTTGAGCTCGGCGGTGATCCGCGGCGCCCCGTAGGTGTTGTCCTCGTCGCGCACCACCCGAATCCGCTCGGCCAATGCCTGGCCAGCGGCCTGGCGAGCCGCGCGGCCCTGCGCACCGGCCAACCACGCGTAGAACGACGACCGTGCGACCTCCACGACCGCACACAGCCACTTCACCTCGAAGGCGTGCAGGTGGTCGGCGACGAACTGGAAGCGGCTCACCAGTTCGTCTCCCCGGCGAAATATTTCGCCGCCGACCGCAGAATGTCCCGTTCGGTTGACA
>CAYTDU010001104.1:0-1990 GCA_964436395.1 uncultured Gemmatimonadaceae bacterium
AGTAACAGCCGGGTGGTCAGGGGAGCTTCTGTCTCTCCGACGTTCCCGATACGATGAATTAGGCCATTTCCCCGGACATCAGTGTCAAGGACCCGGTTTCGGTCCTTGAGAAGCCCCGCCAGAGGGGTCTGAATTGCGGCAAGATCTACGTAGCCTTGCCACAGTGCTTTGCTGAAGGACCGTGTCCCCGGGGAGCGTAGCTCTCGGCCGGCAATGGTCGAGAAGGCCGTAAGGAGATATAGGATATGAGCTTGGAACATTTCCAGAAGTGCAGGGTGCAGCACAGTGACTGCACCTGACGGTTCGAATGCATCCCATACCCACCGATCGGACTCAAACGACCGCCGCCGCGCAATGACGAGAAATGCCCGGAAAAGCAGTGTCGCGATTGGGCTGTCGGTACAGTCGGAATCAACAGATAAGCATCAGCAGCTTTCTCATATGCTTTCCGTAAGTCGTCCCAAGCATCCAAGAGTGCCGTATGAATACCGTCCGACTTAGCCATCTGTATGAAGCGGTCATACTCGAATGCAAGTTTCTGTATGGATGGTAAAAGCGGATCCCTCGGATCAAGCTCGCTCGCCTTGAGAAGGTTGTTTATGCCATCGCTCTCGTCATGGATGCATTGGAGAAGTACCCTCCGTGTCTCCTCATCGTCCTTGGCAAGAATCAGCTCTTCATAGTACGGCACGTGAAACACTGGAAGGCAATAGCCATCAGCTTGAGCGATGCCGCTTGCAGCCCACTGTACCAGCTCATCCGCGATTCGGTACGGATGAATCTCCGGAAGCCGCCAAGCGAACAATCGGATTATAGGCTCTGTCCATTCGACGCCTTCCAAGATTACCGCAAATTGGAGAAAAGGCTCCGACGTGCGTGCCGACTGACAGTCTACTTCCTGCCGGAATAGCTCTGATTTCACAGGAATGGTCCGCCCCTCTGAGCATATACGTGTCGAATCGATCCACTTCTCAAGGTAACGGTCTACGCCGCCCATAAGCTTGGCAAGGTACACAATGGCCCGCTGAGCACGTTCCTCGGCAGACTCACCTTCACAGTCGTGCTTGAAGAGTCGCGCCTCAAAACGGATTCCGCTGAGAGCTTCATGGGCAAACACACTCAGGTTGTTTGCCTCTCGTTTGAAATCGCCAAGTGTGGTCCATAGAGCGCTTAGGGCAACCTCAATTGGGCCTCCGCTCAACTTGCTGATAGTTTCCTTCTTGGGCTTAGGTTCCTTTGGCGCCCTGTACCGCAAGATACGATCTCGGATTGTAACGAAGTCACATGCCAGCAATTTGTTCCTGGTTCTCGTATCCCCGGAAGCTATGTATTGTTTCAGTGCATCCACGAATTCCTGATCCGAATCGAAAGCGCCTCGTTCTGACGGATCAAATACCTCGCCCAAAGGATTGTGTTCGACGAAGGAGTCAATAGCGCTGAGTGCTTTCTTGCGGTTACGGTCCTCAATGAATAAGTCGTAGGCAAAAAATGCTACAGCATCGTCCAAGTAGGCTCCAAATGCACGAGGTGTGGAGAATATAAACGAACTGAATTCAGGAAGTCCAAAGCGACCAAGACTAGATTGTAGAACTTTTTCTGCATCACGGCCATCCTGAGCCGCCGATAAATCGAGATCCTGGAGAAGGGAACTGATCTGCAGTACATCGGCTAAGCCGCGCTCAAGCAATGGGAGTAGAATCCAGTCGAAATGCTGGATGGTGTCGTCTTCGTAACCGATACTGATATCCAGTGCAGCACGCACCCACTTCCCGAAACTGCTGTCCAGCTCCCTCTCCCAGACAGTCTGCAAATCGCATTGGTGGAAGTCAGACATGCTGGCCGTATCAGTCACACGGTCGACACCTATCAGGAGAACGAGATTGATTTTGTCCCCCTCCGAGACAATGTTGCGGTATCCGGTTAGGTTCTCTTGATCGTCGCACCATCCCTTCTCGGCCAATTGCTGATAGAGAACATGCGTCTTTGGGCT
>CAYTDU010001105.1:0-1989 GCA_964436395.1 uncultured Gemmatimonadaceae bacterium
CACGTACCAGGGGTCCGGCTCCATATACCCTGAATACGATTATTTTGGCTATTTCGAGTTATACAACAGCAGCGATACGACGGTCTATCTAGATGGCATGCTGTGGGGAAAAGGCTTTACCAAGAACAATGACGGGATGGCCAAGTCATGCGAATCGACGGCGCTTTACCGCAACGATCCACAGGACATGTGGGTGCGGTATCTCCGTCAATTTCCAGGCAGCGGCACCGAGTACCCGTTGGGGCCGGGGGAAACGGCGGTCCTCGCACAGGATGCGGTGGACCATTCGGTCGTGCACCCGGGCTTCCCCGATCTCACGGGCGTTGATTTTGAGTTCATATCCTTGGCCGGTGTGGATAACCCCGACGTTCCAAATATGCCAGATGTGGGCACAAGTGGTATCCCCTTCTACCTGGAAACGATTTGCAGCATGGGCTGCTTCCTCGCCGAGGCGGCAGACCTCGCCTCCCTTTCTACCGAACGACTCCCGTTTTACGGTGGCTCGGATTGGGTGCGAATTCCCGTTGAGTCAATTCTCGACGTTGTGACCACGGATATCTGGACGCCAACATATGATCAGTTCGACCCTTGCGCCACCAAAGTGCACCGCAGTTTGGATCGGCTGGAAGATCCCCAGTACGAGGTTTTCTACGACGTGAGCGTGTCCACGCAACGCAGGGTTCTGCGAATGGGACCGGGAGGTTTTCCGCTGTTGCAGGATGTGGGTGTCTCGTTCTGGGATTTTGAGCTTGCTGCGCGGAGTCCGGGATGGATTGAGTACTGATAGTGCTGCCATGCGTTGAATCGCAAAACACAAGCAAGGTCAGACTGGGACCGGTGTGAACGCCGGCCCCAGTATTACGCTCACTGAACGTTCACATGCGTGTCCACCCAACTACTTGATTGCGCACACGCATTCGTCGAGCCACTTGTTGCAAAGGCCGGTATCACACTGATATTCGACACACAGGTTGTGACAGAACGTATGGCGTTGTGGGTTGTCCCAGCATTCGGTTGGCGGCGGCTGGGTGCAACTGCGACACTCCGCATCCGCGGGTGCCTGTGTTGCGCCGAACGCCAGAGCAGCGAAAACGATGGCTGCGGGTGTGAGATAACGAATGATGCCCAGTTTCTGTTTCATGATATCCTCCTGGTGAGGTGAAACAAAACGGGTTCGTAAGTAGTCGGGCTGTCAACGCCGTCCCTTTGGATCCGGGCTTTCCTGTAGAACGATTCAGAGGCGCAAACAGTAGCAATGCCCATCGGCGAGGTCGTGCCGAATCCCGATAATGAACGGATCATGCGCTACATTCTCTGCCACTCATTCGTTATACATGTGGCGTACTCTGACTCACTGTGTCTATTGGGGGAACGAGGAGTACCGTCATCTCTAATAGTCATCGGATTGCATCGAGGGCGGTGAGAACACACTTGCCAAACCGACTTGCGTGGAGGCTGCGGCGTCGGCGTTCTAATGCGTACTCACCATTGTGGGTACCGGCAATCCTGGCGGTAGCTTTCCTGAGCTGCGACACTCCCGGTATCAGACTTGTGAATCCTCATGCCTCTGACAGCTCCACCGGCGTCACCTTCCGGGTAACGCTCGAAAACTCGGCGCTGGCGGGAGCGCTGGGTTGGGAAGAGGGAGTGCCCGGGGCTTTGATATCCTACCACCGGATTTCGGGGGAGGCGCCCATTCGGACTGCCGAGGCCGATTCGAGCGGCAGCGTGGTTGTTCGCGATATGCTTCCGGGGCGATACCGGTTAGCCGCGTACCGAGTTCTCCAGGAGGATGAGACTGGGCCGACAGGTGGTCAAATCCGCGCGTTCGGAGACGGGTTCATTCGCAGTGTGTACCCACCACAGTTGGTTGAGTTGACACTCCGCGCCGACCGGGCCGGCTCGGTTGTGATAAGTGAGGTTCGCGTTGGAGGCACGTACCAGGGGTCCGGCTCCATATACCCTGAATACGATTATTTTGGCTATTTC
>CAYTDU010001106.1:0-1977 GCA_964436395.1 uncultured Gemmatimonadaceae bacterium
GCGTCCCCGCCGACCCCCGCCAGGTCGCGCAGCGTCCGCTTGCGGAAGTCGTAGTAGGCGACGATGACGCCATCACGGATCAGCTCATCGATGATTTCGGTGCGCGGCATCGCTACGCCTCCCTGTAAAGGATAGAGAGGTCGAAGTTGTCGGAGCCATCATCACTGACGTTCATCATCCGCACGATGAGGCCATCATTGCTTTGCAGCTCTCGATGCTCGCTGAAGTGGATCTCGGAGAAGGCCCTGGCCGTGTCAGCTGAGTAGTTGAAGTCGGTGGCGTGGAAGCCCCAGTCGCTCGGGCGCCTGATGAGGTACATCTCCTCGTTGCCACCATCGTTCGTGGTGTGGTCCCACCGCAGGCCCGTGCGCCCGGAGGCGACGGTCTCACGCGCTACCGTGATGACGTTGCCCGCAATGTTCGTGATCTTCTGGACCTCACCGTTCGGCTTGTAGCCGGGGGTACGGATGAGCACGAGATCGTCGACCAGGAAGGGAGACGCATCGTCGACAGTGAGCACCGTGGCTCCCTCGTCCCATGCGTTACCAGCGTTGCGCGCCGCGAGTGATGCGTAGCCGACGCGGTAGAAGGCTCCTTGCAGGACGGTCGATATAGTGTTACCTGCGATGTTATACCCGAGCCAATCCCACAACTGGGCGATGTCCGTGGGTGTGACGACCATCGTCGGCTCTCCCCAGTAATAGCGGTCGTCCTGGTTACCCGTTTCGTCTTGTGCCTCGTTGGTTACGTTGACTGGACCAGTGGTGGTGCCTTCGCCGTCACTCCTGGGCCAAACGTGCTCGTGGGCTTCACGCGCCGAAGTGCCATCGAACATGGCCCAGAGTGTGCGCGTACCGTTGTCGATGACGCGACCGTCGCCGCCGCCGCTGTAGCAGGAGAAGATGACGGCATCCTCGACACCGCTATCAACCTGCCAGCCCGCCGTCTGGTGGCCCTGCGAACCGGACACACGGGCGCGGAACTTCGTGCAGCTGTTCGTGATCCAGAAGCCGATGCTGGTGGTGTTTCCGCCCGTGCAGCAGTCTGACAGCTTCGTCTTGCTGCCCTGGATCTTGAACGCCGCGACAGTGGGGTCGGCGCAGCGGCAGTTGTCGAGCACACAGCCGGTCCCGGTGACGTCGTACCCGAGGGTGCCGCTGCTGTTGGCGCGGACTCGGACGTCGTGGAGGTAGTTGAAGTTACCACTGACGAGGACACCCGTCGCCGCAGTCGGGTCGACGCGGAGCGACCCACCGGGCGACCACACCTTACAGAAGTCGCCGCTGATGGTGAGTGCAACGCCAGAGGCTGGGGCGATGATCACACCGATCTCGATCCACAGCTCGATGCCATCCTTCGTACCACCTGACCCGACATCGAGGCCGGTCTCAGTGTACGTTCCCTGACGGATGTTGAGTGCGTCGCCGCTGCTGGCCTCGGTGAGGCCCTTGCCGATGGTCGCGAAGGCGCTGGTCGGCTCCAGGCCGCTGTTGGAGTCGCTGCCGTTGGTGCCGTCGATGTAGTAGATCGTACCGCCGAACTGCGGGATGTGCCCGATATTGAGGCCTGCAATCGTTCCGCTGGTACGTGCGACTGTCATCTACTCGCTCCACTTGTAGAGCCGCAATGTTCCCGTAAACTGCGTGTCTGAAGTGAACTTCAGACTCGTAATATTGGTGCTGTTATCACGCCAGTGACAACGGGTGTACCCACCGCCCGCGACGTTGCCCGATCCAGATGGGTCGCCCGTCGAAGCCCAATCGCTCATCAGCGTACGAAAGCTACCTGTCTCCGCGTACAAGATCCCGTCAACGGTGCTGGACTCGTCGCCGTCCGCAGATGACCAATCACCCAGAAGCAGCCCCGTCTCCGCGCCTGGGTTTACCTTGGAGAATGTCCCACCGAATGCCACAACGAACGCGCTCTGGTAGTTGCCACTCGTCTCCGAGATGGGAACTCACCGAGCAATAGGCGAGG
>CAYTDU010001107.1:0-1976 GCA_964436395.1 uncultured Gemmatimonadaceae bacterium
GTTGCAGATGTGCACCATACGTGTCACTCCCAGGCACGTTCCATCCGAATCGAAGACCGGCGAGCTGTCGAACCGGCGGCCCTGGTCGTCTCGCTCGTACATGTTGAACACAACAACCAGCGAATGCTCTTTTGCCTTGGCGGCCACGGCGTCGGCGATTGGGCCCGGAATCGGCTCCGCGCAACTTGCAGCTTTCTCATCGTTTTCACGTTGCGGGAAAAATCGTTCTATCGCGAGCTCGGGATATGCAATCACTTCCGCTCCCTGGGCTTTGGCCTGATCCATTGCCTCGAGCACTCGGCGCAGGTTGGCTTGTCTGTCGGTGCCCGCGGATAGCTGGGCTAATGCTAAGCGCATGATCTTTCTCCGAAAGATTGTTTTTCAACCGAAATAGGGCAGTGCCGCCCCACCACCCAACGCGATCCGGCGGTACCCAACTCCACTCAGCACTTCCCAGGCCGTAGGGCGGTGGGATTGATGATGGCCGATTGCAGATTGGCGGTAAGGCCGAATATATCCCTGGCGGCCAAACGCCATCGGTAATCTCAAATCTCAATTCTCAAATCTGCAATCTCACTTCTTTACCTCCCTACGCCCTCCTCCCCTTACTCACCGCCCTCCACCATCGATCAAGTAACGATGGCTTTCCAGACCCAGCATGTTTGCGCAGCGCATCGGCGAATGCTCCCGCCGACTCGAATCGATTTTCTGGGTCGCGTGCGGCTGCTGTTGCCAGAACCCGCAGGAACCCTGGATTGACGTCCTGTCGCATCGCGCCGACGTTTGGCAGCGATCCGGTGGTGTGACTCGCGATGACCGATATCGGTGAGCCGGTACCGAAGGGCAACGATCCTGTGAGTGCGAAGTACGCGCACAGAGCGAGAGAGTAAAGGTCAGTGCGGTGATCCACCTTTTCGCCCAGTAGCTGTTCAGGGGCCGCGAATTCCGGCGTTCCGGAGTGTGATGTCGATGCCCCACCAAACCTGCTATGATGCTCGTGAGCGAATGCGAGACCGAAATCGGCGATGCGTACCTTCCCCTCGGGTTCCGAAAGGAGGATATTTTCGGGCTTGAGATCACGATGTACCAGACCGTGACGGTGGGCGTGTTGTAGCGCGTCGAGAGATTGATATAGCAGCTGCAGCGCCCGTGGTACGTCGAGCGGTCCCTCGCGCTCGACGGCCTGTGCCAGGCTGCCCCCACTAACGTACTCCATCGTATACCAGAGTAAACCGGAACGCCCACCAATGTCATACGTATTAGATATGTGTTCGTGCACGACACGAGCCGCAATCTGTGCCTCGCGCCGGAATCGCTCCACCACCGCTGGGTCGCTCGTCAAGAATGGGTGCAACACCTTCAGCGCGACCTCGCGCTCCAGTTCCAGGTCGCGAACCAGATATACACGGCCGAACCCGCCGGACCCCAGTTCGCTAAGCATCTCATACTCGTCCCCGAGTGCGCGTCGCAGGTGTTTTTCCCACGCGCGTGTGTCTTCGTACGCACTGCCACCTGTGGGAATTACCGGCATCACATCCCTCAAAGTCCCAGTATCGGACGTCATGTCGTCGTTCATCTCGGTGGCCGAATAGTAGCGTTCCGCTGGATCCTGCTTGAGAGCGCGCATGATCACTCGGTCGAGTGACGCCGGCGTAGTTGGCCGTATTTCCGTCGGTGGCAGTATTTCAATTGGTTCACGCGCTGGAGGGCGTCCGGTGATCGCGAAGTACAGCAGCGCTCCTACTGTGTAAATGTCGCTTTTCGGATCTCCAGCGCCACCGGCCCGTATTTCAGGTGCGACGAAGGGGATACCGCTCTTGTTCCACCGGTCTGCGACATCCATGCACACGCTCGCGTACCGAAGGTCAATCACGATCACACGACCCGTATTCTCGAGCATCACGGTACTGGGCACGATACGCCGAACCGCGATCTGATTGGAATGGACGTATTCGAGCAAGCTCGTCAATGAGCGT
>CAYTDU010001108.1:0-1975 GCA_964436395.1 uncultured Gemmatimonadaceae bacterium
CCGCGAGTACAACCACCTGACCGAGGCCACCATGCAAGTGCCCCACGAGCGAGTACGCGAGAGTCACGAGGCGCTTGCTGATGCCTCCAAACTCCATTATGAAGCCGGCGAGGATAAACAGGGGTACGGCGAGCATCGGGAAGGAATCCATACCTGCCACGATCTGTTGCGGCGCAATGATGAGAGGGGTGCCCTCCCCCACTCCCAACATAACGGCCGCGGTGCCGATGAGTGCAAAACCAATCGGCACACTCATCAGTACGAGCAGAACGAGAACGACCAACAACAAGACAGCCATCAGTTTTGGTCTTCCGCGCCGTTACCCGACACCAAGTCCAGCGCTGCGGCGATGTGCAGCAACATCAACAGGCCGGCTACTGGGACGGAAGCGTATATCCAGCTTATCGGAAGGTTGAGCGCAGGCGAGCGTTGGGAGCTGGCGAGGAAGACGAGTTCGAGGCCGAGCACGACCAACCCAATCGCCATGGCGGCGACGAAGGCAGTGGAGCAAAGACGGGTCAACACCTGCAGCTTTGGCCTCAACCTGCGAACCAGCTGGTCAAACATGAAGTGCGAGCCAAGTTCCACGGCGAGTGCCGCTCCCAACATGGAGAGCCAGATGAAACCGAATCGAGAAAGCTCCTCCGTCCACGGATTGGGGCGTTGGAATACGTAGCGCATCACGACTTGCAAGAACACGACGACGAAGACGGCGAACACGAGCCCGCCGGCGATCAGTTTCTCAGCGGCTACCGCTCGGCGGTTAACGCTCTTCAGAAAGCGTATCATCTGGTTCTTTCAGCAGGAATTCGTTCGACTTCTCTCTCGATCCACTGCAACAGTGCACTGCCGCCCGGCAAGCGCTCTGCGAGATCCTCCCAAACCGACGGACGTGCGAAGGGGATGAACTCGTCGGTAGGCGGATACGATATTGTCACCCCTGCTGCCTTCATTTGCTCTATCGCCTCGGCCTCCATCTCGCGTGCGACAGTCTTCTGATATTCGAGAGCCTCCGCCGCAGACAACAACAATGTTTCTTGGGTCTCTCGGGGAAGCCTGCTGAAAAACCGTTCGCTGATGAGAAGAGTTATCGGATTGTACGTGATCGCCGTGAAACTGAAGAACCGACCTACCTCGTTGAGGCGACTGGTCAAAAATCCGATGACGTTTGCCTCCCCACCGTCGATGACGCCCTGCTGCATGGCAGAGTAGACCTCGCCATAGTTCATGGGCGTTGCTTGAACTCCGAACTCCTCGTATGCCGATATGTATGTACGGCTTTGCAGCACACGCAGCTTGAGCCCTGATAGGTCTGACGGATTCTCTATCGGACGCTTGCGGTTGTAGACGTGTCGAAAGCCGTAGTCGAGGAACCCAAGTGATCGTATGCCGGTCTTTTCCAGCAGAAGCGAACGCCACCAGTCGCCCACAGCCCCATTGAGTGCCTCGAGCCCCTGATCGCGTGTCTCGAACAGAAATGGCAAGTCGAACACCTGACCCTCGGGAACCCACCCCGCAAGAACCGGAGTACCGCTGATGGCCATTTCTTGCGCCCCGGCTTGAAGTTGCTCGAAAACGACCCGCTCGCTGCCCAACTGTCCCGAGGGGTAGATCTCAACTCGAAACCGGCCATCGGTTCGTTCATGCATGAGGTCTCTGAACCGTTCGGCCATGAGCTGGTAGTCAGAGTTGGTCTGGTAAACGTGAGAGAACCTGACGACCCACTCCCCATCCGAATCCGTTTGGGGCGTGCAGGCCGCCTGTACCAACAGAGCGGACAATGCCGCAATGAACAGTTTTTTCAACGGTCTCTCTTCAAGCCGGGAAGATCCGACCTTCGATACCCGGCACGAAGTTACGTGCCTGCGGTCCCACCCCCCAGAGTAGCGTCGGGTTGTACAGGAAAATCCAGGGAGCGTCGTGGTGAACAATGCGGTAGACCTCCCGATAGAGATCTTGCCGCTGAGCTACATTG
>CAYTDU010001109.1:0-1974 GCA_964436395.1 uncultured Gemmatimonadaceae bacterium
GTTGATGCCGTGTCGACGCCCGGGGGAGAAATGTCGATTCGGTCTCCGGCAGCAATTGAAACGTCGAGGTCAATGCCCACGCATTCCTTGTCAATCGCGGCTTTGGCATCCGAAACTGATACACCTTTGTACGGGAAGCAGGAAAACCGACGGGCTGACTCGTAGGAATGTTCGCCGACGAGGTGACAGATGTTGCGTAGACGCTTGCGGACTACGTCGGTTCCAATCCACTTCGATGCTAGGGTCTTGTCCAACTCCGCTATCTCGGGATGTTCGGTCCTTGAATCAACCGAGGCTCCAGCATCGCATATGACAGCGTCGGCAGGAGGCAGTTGAAGCACGCTCTCACTGACACGTATGGCGTTGAGGCTTCTCGTTCCACTCGTGTAGATGATTGTTGTCCGGTCGCGATCACGTAGGCACTCGCCGAGGCGAGCTGTGTCGTCTGGATTGCCCTGTGCGAGTAGTTCAACATCGACTACCGCCACCAGGGGATTGTGGTTGCCGAGCGGGATGACGTCGCTTTCAACACGGTTTTGTCGACCCGGTTTTGTACCGAGAGACCTCGTGTGAGAGAACGAGTGGTGGAGTCCTAGTGGGGTGATGGCTTGGCTCGCAAGTTTGAAAGATGGTTTGTACACAATACGTATCGGTACTTCAGAAGTGCACATTTAATGTGTGTAATGCGTATACGGCAGTCACGAACCGCAATACTTACTTTGTATACTAAGTAGTTTCTGTGGAATCTGCCAGTGCAAAAAGATGGCTCTGGTCAGGTGGTCGGAATGTGTTCGCGCTTACGCTGGGGCGGCGCTTGACGGTTGGCCGTGTGCTCCGGATCCGTTGGTGTGTTCTGCGGAATCGTCAATTGCTCCCGTGACCAGCATCGGAGTCGCGTCGATCGTTGTCGCCTCCATCATTGCGACGATGCGTTGCAGCGATGAGATGATCAGAGCCTGTTCCCAATCCTGGAGCTTGTCGAACTCGGAGATAAACGATTCCTGGAGCGGTGTGGGTGCTTTGCTCAGAACTTCGTCGCAGGCAGGTGTAACCCGAACTAGAACCTTGCGGCGATCTGTGTCGTCCCGCCGGCGTTCGATCAACCCACGGCTTTCCAGGCGAGACAGTATTCCCGTTACGGTTGCCAAGCTGAGGCTGATGGCTTCTGAGAGTTCGGTAATGGAGCATTCACCGAGTTCGACCAACGCTTCGAGAATGATCAGCTGAGGGCCTGTGAGACCGAAGCGCTGTTTCAGCGATCTGGAGTGCAGGTCGATTGCTCTGATGATACGTCGCAACGATACGAGAACGTCCCGATGCCTTGCGGAGTTTTGTGCTGTTGCCATCTCAATCCTCAAAATTCGTGCAGGCTCGGTGCTACAATCCACGAGCTTGCGGCTAGAACTCCAGGTGTTCGATGCATCCCAAAATACCAACTCCCAACCGTGAGCGCATGCAGTACTCGAGGATATGGTGCAATGTGTATACCTTAGCCGGATTCCACCGCATACCCCAGGGATTGCCATTCCAGCAAGCCGCCCTCGAAATCGGAAACGTCGCAGAACCCGGCGTTTTCTAGTTCCTGGGCCGCCAACGCCGAGGTTTCGCTCTCAGGGCCAGCGTCGTAGACGATCACCGTTCGCATTTCGCTCCCAACTAACTCCTGAACAGTACCCGCGAAGTCTGGATCGTCGAATGGGATGTTGTAGGAGCCTGGGATGTGCGCCGCCTCGTATTCTGCGATCCCCAAGACGTTGATCATGACAAAGTCTGCGTCGTCATCGACCATGGCCTTTAGTTCGATGGTTGTCACCGTCTCCACGCTGTCTCTCTCCATCTGAATCTTCCGAGTTTGTACAGCCCTGCCAGCCACTCAAATGGCACACAAGACCTTGAAGTAAATGCTGGTCCAACATATACTTAGCATGCAAAGGAAAATACTCACAGCAAATGGAAGCGCAAGGCACCGTATTG
>CAYTDU010001110.1:0-1966 GCA_964436395.1 uncultured Gemmatimonadaceae bacterium
CCCGGATGCGGGGATAGGATTCCCCATCGATGTCGAGGATTGCGAGTACGTGTTCTTCCCGGCCGTGTCGGACTACTTGCTCGAGGCTGACACGCTGATGGGCAACGCCGCAATGCTCCACGCTACAGGTGCCTCTTGGACCATCGGCACGGAAAACTTCGACGGGATCGACTATGGCCTCTTCTACTCGGACCGCATGTGGGAACGCATCATCAAGGCGCAGGTGGCCGAGGTGCACCGCCTTGGCGGTAAGAAGATGCTGATTGGTGAGTGCGGTCACGCCTCGAGGTCAGCAAAGGAGGGAATGGCGAACTTCATTCCCCCCAACCAGCAAGTGCCCGTCGTAAACATCATGGAGCTCGCTTATCAGAAATTCATGGCTGGCGAGCTGACAATGATCGAGAACGCCATCAAAGAGCGAACAACGTACCATGATCCATGCAACATCGCCCGCAAGGGTTGGATCATAGAACAGCCGAGAGTGTTGTTGCGCCACATATGCCGCGATTTCGTCGAGATGACACCTCATGGCATGAACAACTACTGCTGCGGCGGTGGCGGTGGGTCGGTATCGATCGACGAAATCCGTGAGTTCAGGACGCTAGTGGGTGGCAAGACAAAGGCGGCACAGATCGAGGCAACGGGAGCACACTATGTGGTCACGCCTTGCGCAAACTGCAAAAAGCAGATCGACGAAGTGATAAAAGACCACGGTTTGCCACAGGTCAGAACCGGCCTCCACGACTTGATGTTGAAAGCGATAGTGTTGCCGAACGGCCAGAAACCGATCGTGCGGGAAGAGGAGGATTATTAGATGGATCAGTGGCTAGAGTGGGCACGCGGTCCTTTGTTTCGATTTTCGCTTGCAGTAATGCTGCTCGGACTCCTGCGCCTCGTTGTCATAAACGTACTGAATCTTGTGGCATTGACACGCCGCGCGCGTGACAAACGCATACCAACAAAAACAGTGCTACGAGACACTGCAAGATGGCTATTCCCGTTCAACAGGGTGCCGAGACATCAGCTGTTCTTCACATTCATCTCTGTGGTATTCCACGTCTCCATAATCATCGTGCCCATATTTCTGGGAGCACACATAATGTTATGGGAACGAGGTTTCGGGGTGAGCTGGGTGGCCCTGAATCAGGGTTGGGCCGATACTCTCACCGTCATCGCGATCATCTCGGCGTTCGTGTTATTCGCCCGGAGAGCCTCCACTACCTTGACGCGCTCATTGAGCCGCGCGCAAGACTACGTTCTGCCTCTTCTCATCGCGAGCGTATTTATCACCGGTTTTCTCGCGATGCACCCGGCGCTGAACCCATTCGAATATGATCCAACGATGTTGGTGCACGTGCTGTGCAGCAATCTAGTGCTCATCGCGATACCGTTCTCGAAATTGAGTCACATGGTGCTCTTTCCAATCACACAACTCGTGTCTGAGCTGGGATGGCACTTGGCTCCGACCGGCGGACAGGAAGTCATGTTTGCCCTGGGTAAGGAGGGTGAGCCGGTATGACATGGTCAATCCTGACAGACGTAACCAAGTGCATTGGCTGCGAGGAATGTGTCAAGGCGTGCCAAGAGCTGCACGAGCTTCCACAAGAACGGCCATGGCCTTGGGTAAAGAAGATTACAGATCTGTCGAGTTCACGCTGGACAACCATAGTCGATGCGTTAGGCGATCAAGGCAAGCACTATGTACGGCGCCAGTGCAGGCACTGCCTCGATCCCGAGTGCGTCTCGGTCTGCATCGTTGGGGCACTCAAGAAGACCGATGAGGGACCCGTCGTATACGATCCGGACATATGTATAGGGTGTCGATACTGCATGATTGCTTGTCCCTGGGAGATCCCACGGTACAGCTGGGAGGAAGCAGTTCCATTCATTCAGAAGTGCGACATGTGCTACGACCGCGTTTCCAACGGAGGAATCCCGGCCTGTGTCGAGGCATGCCCCACCGAGG
>CAYTDU010001111.1:0-1962 GCA_964436395.1 uncultured Gemmatimonadaceae bacterium
TCCTGTGATCGTCGCGCTCAATTCGGAGATTGCGCCGATCTCTGAGAAGACTTCGTTCTGTTCTTGCCAGGAGAAATAGTTGGCTGGAGATACAACGTTTGTCTCGACATCACGCTGGTAGTTTTGTTCCCAGACGAATACCAAGCCTTCGGGGTTTTGATAGGGAAGGGGACGCAGGACTACGCCGTTGACGACGCTGAAGATCGCTACGTTGGCGCCAATTCCAAGTGCCAGGGTGATGATTACCACTGTCGCAAATCCAGGCTGCCTCAACATGCCGCGGATTGCATATTTCACATCTTGCCACAGTACATCCACGATTCCTACCCTTTTCCTGACAATTAGCGTATGGGGCTCGGGGGTATTTGTTCGCTTGGAGCGAATCCGAACAGCCGTGCGCGTGTGGTCCCAGATAGTCCTGATCCAAAACACCACACCGCCAAGAAAGCGAGGCTGAAAACGAGCGTGGCGGCGGTCGTCCCGGTAGAACTCTATCAGCTCGTTTTCGAATCTATTCCGGAAATGACGCGGATAGATTCGAATCAGTAGTCTAAAGAAGAATTCGCCCACCGGTGTCACCTGACCTGGGGCATGAGTTTCTTCCGCTTCGCAAAACGGACGATTTTCTCCATGCGTGCCAGCTCTGCCTCGAGCTCCCGTCGGCCAGCTTCCTCAATCCGATAGTAGCGCCGTTTGCGGGCCCCGGTTGGCGCATCGGGCGGGGACGGTGCTTCGGCGATGTAGCCCATGGCTTCCAGGCGTTGGATTGCCTCGTACAACGTGCCGGATCCCAAGTTCATTGCCCCGTCCGTGCGCTGTTGTACTTCGAGCTTGATCCCATACCCGTGCAGATCAGAGTTCGCCAGGGCCAGGAGAATCTGAAATACGACAGGAGAGAGATTCGCAGCCGGTTCCCGGTTATTCGGTGCCATCAAACACTCCCGGAATGCTCAGGTCTGTTGCCAATATATCGGACACCGACATGTCGGCGGGCGATAGTGGCATGACGGATGAGGCGCACGAGAAGTTTCAGGAGAGGTGATATTCAATTCGCCCTATGGTGTGAGAGACGTCCTATCGACAAGTTGCTGCACGTATTTCATCGAAGGAATGAATGCAGGTTGCGGGGATAACCGATCAGCTCTGGTGCAGGGGTAGACGAAATGGCCTCAAAGGACTCGATTCTCAATGCGGTCAAAGCGCGAGAGACCAGCATCGTGAACTTCACCACCAAACTCGTGTCGATCCCGACTGAAAACCCTCCGGGTAAGTGTTACGAAGAGTGTGTTGAGGCAATTGCGGGAGAATTGCGGTCGGTCGGTCTCGAGCACGAAGTGGTGAAGATACCCGGCGAGTACAGAAGCGATGACGGGGAGGAATACCCCAGGTTCGCCCTACTAGCGCGATACGGATCGGGTGAACCGAAACTCCATTTCCACGGTCATTACGATGTTGTACCTGCCGAAGACCGCACGATGTTTGAACCGGAAATCCGTAACGGACAAATCCATGGCAGAGGATCCTCTGACATGAAAAGCGGTATCGCCGCGATGCTCTATTCCATTGAGGCGCTGAAGGTATGCGATGCCGACCTGAAGGGATCGGTCAACCTAGTAATAGTGCCGGACGAAGAAACCGGAGGCGCCCTCGGATCGAGGTACCTCACAGAAACAGGGCTCATTGCACGGTCGGGTGTTGGTATGCTGATGGCTGAGCCGACCAGCGGGGTTGTCTGGAACGCGAACCGCGGTGCCATCTCACTCCTCATCAGGGTGAAGGGAATCCCCATGCACGTCGGGCTCCAGCATCTTGGTGTTAATGCGTTCGACAAGATGGTGTTGGTGGCCAATGCCCTCATGGAGCTCAAGCGTGAGGTGGAGACGCGTACAACCAGCTACAACCTTCAGCCCGAATCCGCACGCCGTTCAATAATGATGTTGGGCGGACGCTGTGAAGGAGGTT
>CAYTDU010001112.1:0-1959 GCA_964436395.1 uncultured Gemmatimonadaceae bacterium
CCGGCCTGTGTCGAGGCATGCCCCACCGAGGCAACGATCTTCGGAGACAGGGATGAACTACTGGCGGAAGCACGCCATCGCATCGCAGCCGAGCCGAACAGATATTTGCCGAAGGTCTGGGGCGAAAAGGAGGTCGGTGGAACGTCCGTGATGTACGTATCGGATGTCGAGATCAACCTCACCGACCTCGATGCACCGATCAGAGAAGCCGCAGAGATGCCGCACCGCACCACGAAGATTCTCCACCAAATGCCATTTGTGTTCGTGCTCATGGCCGGAGCAATGGGTGGTGTGAACTGGGTCATCTCACGACGTCAGAAACTGGCGGCCGAGGCGAATGCATCACTTCAGGAAAGCGCCGGCGAAGCACACGCTGCCGAATTGAGTGCGGACGATGATCGTACCGACCGGGTAGAGGGCTAGGCATATGGCACTGCGATTGGTAAAGACGGTATTCTGGTTTCTGGCAGGTCTGGCGGCGACAGTGATCGTGGCCAGAATCATCCATGGCCCGGGATCGGTGACAGCTCTCACCGACATACTTCCTTGGGGCCTGTGGAAGGGTGGCGGTGTCGTGGCGCTGGTTGCAATAGGTGGAGCCGGATTCACGCTGGCAATGTTCGTCTACATCTTCCAGTGGAAACAATACAAACCGCTTGTAAGAGGCGCAGTCCTGCTCGGCTTACTTTGTTATTCGAGTGTGGGCATCGGGTTGACCTTCGACATCGGAATCTGGTGGCGCATCGTCTATCCCGTATGGCATTGGCAGCTTCACTCGGTGTTGTTCGAGGTAGCCTGGTGCATCATGCTCTACCTCGTCGTGCTGACCTTCGAGTTCGGACACACGGTTCTAGAGCGTCTGAAGTGGGAACGCGCACTCAGCATCCTGGCAAAATTCACGCTCGTTCTCGTCATCGCAGGAATCAGCCTCTCGACACTCCATCAGTCTTCGCTGGGCACTCTATTCCTCGCGACGCCGTTTCGTCTGCATCCGTTGTGGCACACCGACTTCCTGCCGCTCTTGTTCTTCATCTCGGCAATTGGCATCGGTTGCCTGACCATTTCCCTGGTCACGCTCTTCGTACACAAGTTGTACAATACCGAGCCGCCTATGGATGCGATTTCGGGAATCGGACGCATATCGGCATTTGTCCTGAGCGCTTACATAGCCCTTCGGTTCATCGAGATCGTGGCAGCCGGAGAGTTTACACTGCTGTTTGCAGGCAGTCTCGACACTCTCAACTTCTGGATCGAAATCCTGATCAGTGCTGTGCTTCCGGTCGTGCTGCTTTCCCGCCGTGAGCTGCGCGAAAGCAAGACGGCCATGTTCTGGATCTGCTTCATGGCCACGGTCGGTATGTCGCTCAACCGCGTCAACGTCGCGGGATTGGCGACGCTCAGCCTTACCAAGTCGGTGTACTTCCCCGCTTGGACTGAATGGGCGGTGACATTGGGGATCCTCTCAGGCGCTGGCCTAGTATTCTTCTTCGCCGTCGAGCACCTGGGTCTGTTCGAGGGCGTGTCAAAAGCGCGGATCGTTGAGCGGTATGCCCCCGGGCACCTCGATCACACCGATTGGGCCGCACTCTTTTTCGGTTCCCAGCGGTTCGGCGAAGTTCGAGTCTACTCGGCAGCGTTTGTGATCGGAGTAGCGTTTTGTTTCGGCCTTCTTCCGGACCGTTCTCTGTACGGCGTGTCACCACAGGAAACCCCCACTTCGGGTCCCCGGAATGTCGAAGTCGGAAAGAGACAACCCGGTGCATCCGACTCGCCGACGACATTCCTGATTGGGATGACCGAGTCTGAGCCGGAAGCCGTCGCTACAGAGGTACTCCTGATAGACGGCAATAGGAACGGTGACTACGTCCTGTTCGATCACGACGGCCACACAGTAGAACTCGGTGAAGATGGCGATCCCCAAACATCGTGCGCCTCATGCCATCACATGAACAAGCCTCT
>CAYTDU010001113.1:0-1955 GCA_964436395.1 uncultured Gemmatimonadaceae bacterium
CAGCCGCGTCTTCCGGTGATATGGTGGGAAATTGCAGTGCCCCAGCGAGGCGTTCGGCGGCCTCTATCTCGTTCATGGGAATGTCGGGAGCCGGCTCTGCCTCAACCTGCAATGAGGTGAGCCTCAGCGTATTGACCACGAGTACGCAGGCCAATGCCACTACAACGACACCCAACACCGCAGCGATCATCTTCAGCTTCATCAGGGAACTCCTAAAAAAACATCCAGGGAACACTTGGTCGCACAGAAGATAGACGGGCAACCGAAGTTCGGCGAGGCACGACTTGCCAGGATCTCAGGCGCTGCAGTCTCGACTGGTTACATTTTTGCATGCATGGTAGACGTTGTACGATGCCCGCAGTGTTGGGAATTCGGTTGAGGCGAAGGAAAACAGGTACTGGAGAGGCTAGATGGAACGTAACCACGAGCACATTGAGACAAAGCTGATTCATGCTGGGGAGCCACAGCCCAGGATTCACGGTGCTGTCACCGTACCAATCTTCCAATCCGCCACGTACGAATACAAAGGTGAGGCAAGCTACCACGACATCAAGTACATTCGCCTCAATAACACACCCAACCACGACGCCGTAAACGCAAAGCTCGCAGCACTCGAAAACGCCGAAGCCGCGATGGTTACAGCAAGCGGAATGGCTGCGATCTCGACGGCCCTCTTGTCGGTCCTATCTCATGGAGATCATTTCCTGGCACAGGAGTGTCTGTATGGCGGCACGTTTGACTTAGTAGCCAAAGATCTACCGGAACTAGGCATCACCTTCGATTTCATCGACGGGAACGATCCTGCCTCCTGGGAAGGAAAACTCAAGCCGAACACCAAAGCGATCTACGTAGAGACGATTGCGAACCCCCTACTGGAAGTTCCTAACCTCAGAGATGCGCCGAAGTTTGCCCAGTCTCATGGCCTGGTTTCTCTCATCGACAACACCTTCGCCAGCCCGGTGAACTTCAGACCAGCTGAATGGGGGTATGACCTCTCGTTGCACAGTTGCACCAAGTACCTAAACGGACACTCAGACATTGTGGCTGGTGTCGTGATAGGACGCGCCGATCTCGTCGAACGCTTCACTCACAAACTGAATCACTTAGGGGGGACTCTCGACCCTCACACTTGTTTCCTGCTCCATCGCGGCATCAAGACACTGGCCCTCAGAATGAATCAGCACAACCGGAGCGCTTTGGAGATAGCGAGGTTTCTCGCGGCACACCCTGCGGTGGCCAAAGTGTACTATCCGGGGCTCGAGAGCCATCCGGCCCATGACATCGCATGTGACGTATTGGACGGATTCAGCGGCATGTTGAGCTTCGAGGTGAATGGTGGAGTAGACGCCGCGGAGTCGTTCTTCAAACGTGTGCAGCTCCCGGTGATTGCACCGAGCCTTGGTGGCGTCGAAACTCTGTTGACCAGGCCGGCAACCACCTCTCACTCCGGGCTCACCCCCGAGGAACGTGCCGAGATGGGAATTTCTGACGGGTTGGTGCGAGTATCGGTCGGAATCGAGCATACCGAAGACCTGATAGCCGATTTTTCACAAGCGTTAGGTGATTAGAATTTGAATGGCCGCGGAAGGACGCTGACTAACGCGGATTGATACTGTTCGTAGTTGGGGTGGCGTGGGATACTCTTTTCTGTTGCAGTTTCCGCATTTTCCCGCGTTCATCCGCGGCAAACCGACCAACGGTCTCAAACTGTGCAGAACAACTTCACAAACCGCTCAAACCGGTTTCCACGAAATAATAACCGCTGTAACACATTACAAAACAACATGTTAACGCGTCTCACCTAGAAGCTTGCTAGGGTTCAACTGCAACCCATTATCCATTGCATCGCGATAGACATCGTTTGGAACAAATCCAGCTCGACTTGCGTATTGGCAATATAGTCGTTAGCATGCCAACGACTAAGTTAGGTGGCTAACTGCTATTCTCTGGAGCAA
>CAYTDU010001114.1:0-1954 GCA_964436395.1 uncultured Gemmatimonadaceae bacterium
CCGGCCGGCCTAACAGACGAAGCGGCTCGCCAGCTATCTCAAGAGGGCAAGGCTTTCGTTCACATAGACGGCGGCCTGCATGCGAGTGAAGTTGCCGGTGCGCAACACACCATCCAGCTGGCGTACGACATGCTCGCGGGCGCCGACAATCCTCGTACCGCAGCGATTCTAGATAATGTGATTTTGATGCTTTGGCCGTCGATCAACCCAGACGGCCAGAACATAGTTGCAGATTGGTACCATTCGAATGTCGGCACGCCGTATGAGATATCATCGCCACCAGTCTTGTACCAGAAGTACATCGGGCACGACAACAACCGCGACGCATACATGCTCAACGTGACAGAGTCGCGCGTGGTTGCGCGCACTTGGCGTCGTTGGGAACCGCACATCGTCTTCGTCCATCACCAGAGTTCTCCGTTCCCAACACGAATCTGGCTGCCGCCATTCGCAGAGCCAATTGCGTCGAATGCACCTCCACTGATGTCTCGCACAGTCAATATGATCGGCATGGCCATGGCGCAGGGACTGGAGCAAAACGGTCAAGAGGGTGCCACACACATGGAACCCTTCGACGCCTGGTATCCGGGGTACATCGACTACCTGCCGATGCTGCAGCACATAGCCGCTTTTTGGACTGAGACAGCGCTCTATCGATATGCGACGCCCCACTTCTACACCATCAACGACTTCCCAGCGCGCTCACGTGATCTCCGCCCGCAGACTCTGTACGCAAGCCCCTGGAAGGGAGGCTGGTGGCGGCTGCGGGATGGCGTCGAGTATATGGTGACAGCGTCATACTACACGCTCGACTATGCCTCGAAGTACCGTGAGGACCTATTGTACAATCGCTATCAATCCGGTCGCGATATCATCCGCAAGTACGAGCAGGAACCACCGTACGCTTATTTCATCCCCCAAGAACAGCGCGATCCGGTAGCACCCGTGGAATTACTGCGACGACTGGCTTTCAATGGTGTCGAGATCAGCCGGCTCAACTCCGCCGTTACGTTCGACGGCATCAACTATCCGGCAGGTACATGGGTGATCCCAATGAACCAGGAGTTCGCCGAGGTTGCGCACGGTGTGCTGGATGTACAGACATATCCCGACCTCCGCGAATTCCCCGAAGGGCCTCCCGACCAGCCGTACGATGCCGCTGGTTGGACTCTCTCATACCAAATGGGAGTCGACGTGACCGCGGCAGCGTCGCCGCTGACCGATGAGGTCCGTTCAGCGATGGTACCGGTAGCCGGAGAGCCGGTCGACTGGCGCGCCGTTCAGGGTATCGGCACGTCGTTCGACAGCCCGATGGATGTTGGATTCGACACCGATGCAACAGCGGTCGGGATCGTTCCGCTACCAGGTAGAACCGCCGGCTCAGGTTCCAACTTAGCGGTCGACCCAGCACAGAACAATTCGTTCCGCGCCATCAACCAGGCCATTGAAGAAGGCGGCAGTGTGCGGTTTGAAGCCGGATCGCCTGGGGATGCAGGGCACCCCGGCACGAGCGGGCGCTACGTCATCAGCGGCATATCGAGGTCCAGTGCCAACCAGATGGTGAGAGACCTCGCTCTCCGAGCCGAGTGGACTGGATCAAACAGCGGGGCACCAGTACGGAGACGGATCGCACTCTACCGGTCATGGCGACCGAGTATGGACCAGGGTTGGTCGAGGTGGTTGCTGGACTCTTACGATTTCGCCTACACGAGAATCACCAATGGAGATCTCCACGCCGGGCGCCTGCGGGACCGCTTTGATGTGATTCTACTACCGGCCGAACGACCTCAGAGCCTGTTGAACGGCAATGCGAAAGGATCTGTGCCGCCACGATATGAGGGTGGCATTGGTGATATGGGAGTGCGCGCACTCGACAAATTCGTTCGAGATGGTGGCACTTTGGTCTGTCTCAACAACAGCAGTGAGTTTGCGATAGAGCAGCTCCACCTGCCAG
>CAYTDU010001115.1:0-1942 GCA_964436395.1 uncultured Gemmatimonadaceae bacterium
GAGCTGGCCGACGGGCGCAAGGCGTCATCCCAGGTGACCCGGACCGTCTACACGCAGCCGCCCGGCTGGCTCCACGGCGAAGGAACGGAGGTTCCCTTCGACACCGACATCGCCGTGAAACTCCGCTTCCTGACCCGATAGCCCGGATGATTCATCCAATGTAGGGTGGGTCGATGCAAACCGGGCTGTTGGTGGGGCTTCGGTCGCTCGTCGTTCGTTGATTCCTACGGCAACGCGCAAATGGCCGCTGGCGTGGTTTGCATCGCCCCACCAAGGACTTCCGCGACCTTGACCCATCTATGACAGTCGTTGTGTCAACCAGTGGTTGAGGATTTCTCGACGTTTGACAAGCTGCGAGCGGGTAACGTCCGCTCAACCATCTATTCGGGATCACCACTCGGTGGGTGTCGCCATGAAAGGGAATTCAAAGAGTGCCGCCATTCACCCTATCGTGGGTCGCCAAACGGCGCCTGGGCACAGGGCCTAGCTCGGGGTCACTCCAAAGTCAAACGTCTCGAAAAACCTCCATCAAGCGTATTCTCAAATGGCCCTTGCGGGAGTGGGTGCCTTCGTCGGAGCCGGCCGTCGCTCGCTCGCCCTGTTCGAGCGAAGCGAGTTGGCGAGCGACGGACGAGCGACAGAGAAGGCAGCCCACGGTGCCTTTGTGGGTGAGGCCCGAGTGAGCGTTACGCTGCCAGCCCCGGCATCCGGTATGCCTGGCCCTCTCGTAGCATGGCGAACATCACGCACAAAACGCGGCGAGCCACGCCCACAATCGCTCGCTTCGCCGAACCGGTATTCCTCTTCAATTTTTCGAAGACCTCCCTCCAACGTCGGTATTTGTTTGTCAGACGCCAGGCCGTTTCTACCAAGGCCCAACGCATTAGCCGCGAGCCTTCCTTGCTGATTTTCAACTGTCGAGCTTTGCCGTCACTCTCCCGCGAACCCGGGTCCAGGCCGGCATACGAAACGACGCGTTTGGCGCTGCGGAAACGTCGCCAGTCGCCCAGTTCGCTGAGCACCACGTCGATCGTCACCGCCCCCACTTCGGGCATCGTATCGAGCACCGCACGGGCTTCCCGCTCCGCCGCCGGGGCCGTCTTCGCAAATTTCCGCAGTTCCTTGTCCACCTTCTTCAGCTGTTCTTGGCAGAGGGCAAGCTGCTCCAACAGGTTTTCGGTTTCAAACCGATCCGCATCACTCATCGCGATCCCGGCCAGGTGGTCCAAACCCCTCTCCGAGAACAGGCTCGCGATGTCCGCGTTGTGGTGCGCCGCCTTGTGACGCACCTTGCATTTGAGCGACGTAATACGACTCTGAATCCAGCGCCGATGTCGCACCAACACGCGGTACTGGTGGATTCGCTTGCTCGGCCGGTAAGCTTCCGGAATCATGTCCAAAGCCAGGAATTTCGCCAGGATCTCTGCGTCAATCCTATCCGATTTGTGCGTGCTCTCCGCGATCACCCGCAGCTTCTTCGGATGAGCCAGCACCCAACGATCCGCCAAATCCTCGACCAGCAGGAGAAACCATTCGTAGCTGGAAGTCGCCTCCACAACCACCTGGAACGTCCCCAGTCCCTCAAAGAACTTCCGAATACTCGCCGTGTCCTGGCAGTTGAATCGCTTGCGGCACGCCACTTTCCGCTTCCCGCCAACTACCATCATTACGCACAAACTGATAGTCTTCTTGTGGAGATCGACGCCGACAAACTTCATGACAAGGCTCCTTTTGTGGAAACAAGTAGGTTCTAAACTCCCACTGGTTTACCACGCATTTCAAGGACTGTCATAAAGCGGTGCGATCTCCGCTTTTCATAGCTTCACCCTACATGAATCATCCGGGATGGGCGGGTCAGGAGATCCACACAGAACTGGGGGCACACGACCGGCATGCCCACCATTCAGCCCTCAAGACCGCCAGACGCTTCAAACAATAGTAG
>CAYTDU010001116.1:0-1933 GCA_964436395.1 uncultured Gemmatimonadaceae bacterium
AATGGTGGTCGACGCTGCCAACGCCGGAAAACACGTCTATTGCGAAAAAGCCATGACGAGGACAGAGGCGGAAGCTCACGCTCTGTATGATGCAGTAAAGGCCTCCGATATCGTCTTCCAGCTGGGCCACCAGAATCGTCAGTCGGAAAGCCATATGAAGGCGAAGGAGATAATCGCCGCCGACATTCTGGGGCCGATTACGCTGGTTGAAACGACGACGAACCGAAACGATCCCTGGGGTGCTTGGGTTTGGGAGATCCACAAGGACGGTAACGAGAACACGATCGATTGGGAGCAGTTCGAAGGCCCAGCACCGAACAAGGTGCCTTTCAGTCTCGAAAGATTCTTTAGGTGGCGGTGTTGGTACGATTACGGCACTGGACTCTCCGGGGATCTTCTGTCGCACGAGTATGATGGCGTGAATCAGATTCTCGACGCAGGTATTCCCCACTCCGCGGTTGCCTCCGGCGGCATCTATTTCTTCAAAGACGGCCGCGATGTGCCCGACGTATTTCAAGCTGTGTACGAGTATCCCGATCGCGACATCACCTTCGTGTACAGCGCTACACTCGCCAACGGGCGAAACCGTGGAATGGTTTTCATGGGCCACGACGCATCCATGGAGGTGAGTGGCTCGCTCACGGTGACTGCAGATCGGAGCTCCACACGCTACAAGGAGAAGATCGAAGACAACGTCATCAGACCTTCCATGCCAATGTTCACGTACCGACCCGGATTCAAGGGTATTGACGCGATGACCTCCGCGACCGAGGAGTATTTCGCGAGCAGGGGACTCCTCTACACCTACCGGGGAGGACGTCGAGTGTCCGCGTACCACCTACACATCGCTGAATGGTTGGATGTGATTCGGAATGGTGGCGACACGAGCTGCAATGTCGAGCGGGGGTTCGAGGAGGCCATGACTTGTCACATGGCAACCCGCTCGTATCTCGAGGGGCGCAAAGTCACCTGGGATCCGGTCCGGCGCAGAATCGTGTAGCGCAGGAGCGAGAGGTTGTATGACGGCAGGGCGGTTGCCAACTGTCCTGCCGCCCACCTGTCCAGAGGAAGCATCTATGTACACAATGACACGGCTATCGATCATGATGTTCCTCCAGTTCTTCGTTTGGGGGGCGTGGTACACATCTATCGCAGTGTACATGACGGCTGGGGGCATGGGCGACTTGACGCACTGGCCCTTCACCGTGAATCCGATTGCGGCAATCGCTGCACCGTTCTTCCTGGGACTCGTGGCAGATCGTTATTTCTCGACCGAGAGGGTTCTGGGAGTGTTGCACGTGGCAGGTGCCCTGGTGCTGCTCGCCGTCCCGCAGTTCAGTGGAGCACCGGTGGTGTTCGTGCTGTTGCTTCTGCTTTACAACCTCTGCTTCATGCCAACCCTTGGATTGGCGAACTCGCTCGCATTTCACAACATCGGCGATCAGGAGAAGCAGTTTCCGATGATCCGAGTGTTCGGCACGATTGGCTGGATCGTCGCTGGTCTCTTTGTTAGCTACGTACTCAGATACTTCGTTAACGACGGGAGCCTTCCCGAGCAGACGCCGCTACCGTTGTACGCAGCTGCAGTTACGAGTCTCATTCTGGGTTTGTATAGTTTCACACTGCCGCACACACCTGCACCCGCCGCAGGCGAGAGAGTATCCACGCGCAGCATCCTCGGCATCGACGCGCTGAAACAACTGGGCAGTGGGCCGTTTTACGTCTTCCTCGGCGCATCGCTGCTCATATGCATTCCGCTCGCGGCGTACTACAACTTCACCCAGCTCTTCCTCGAAGCGACTGGATTCCAAAACATCGCGGGCACGCAGACCTTTGGTCAGATGTCCGAGGTCATCTTCATGCTTCTGATGCCGATGTTTTTCATTCGCCTCGGCGTGAAGTGGATGCTCGTCGCCGGAATGGGGGCATGGGT
>CAYTDU010001117.1:0-1931 GCA_964436395.1 uncultured Gemmatimonadaceae bacterium
ACACGCCCGCGATTGGCAAACCCGGGTGATAGCAATAGTGGGGAATCCTGATTCCCGCGGTCTTCGCTGCCTGTAGAATCGTCGTTCCCTTCGGCACCGATACTTCAGTGTCTTCTATCGTGAGCGTGACCAGTTCTTGTTCCGTCATCTCACTCACACCGTCGCCAGAACGGCTGGTTTAGACCCATTGATGTAGGCTTCAAACTCATCTCTGAACTTGTTGATACCGCTCACGACCGGAACAGCACACGAGTCGCAAAGCGGGCAGATCGTATGTGCGGTCATGTTGTCCGACAAGTCGAGCAACAGATCCAGGTCTTCCATCTTCCCCTGTCCCGCCAAGATGCGCCGCAGTATTGTCACCACCCACGCGGTACCTTCGCGACAAGGTACACACTGCGCGCATGATTCGTGAGCGTAGAAGTATGCGAGCCGCATCACCTGGTACACCATGTCGGTGCTGTCGTCCATCACGATCACAGCGCCGGACCCCAGCATCGATCCCGCCTCCTGAACACCTTCATAGTCGAGCAGGCACGCTTCGGTTTCTTCTTTGTTGAGGATAGGCACCGAAGACCCACCAGGGATACACGCCTTGAGCGTATGACCCTCGCGAATCCCTCCACAGAGATCGTAGAGTAGATCCTTGAGCGGGAATCCCATCTCGAGTTCATAGTTGCCAGTCTTGTTGACGTGGCCGGAGACGCAGAACAGCTTGGTCCCGGTGCTCCGCTCATTCGAAAGACTCAGGCCTTTGTACCACGAGCCGCCGCGATTGATGATGTATGGTACCGATGCCAGCGTCTCGACGTTGTTGATCGTGGTCGGCTTGCCGAAGAGGCCTCGAGCCGCCGGGAATGGCGGTCTGATTCTCGGGTTGCCGCGCCGCCCCTCGATGGAATTCATGAGGGCCGTCTCTTCGCCGCAAATGTAAGCGCCGGCACCTGAGTGTACGTAGATGTCCAGCTGATTGCCTGAGCCCATCGCATTGGGTCCGAGCACACCTTTTTTGTATGCCTCTTCGAGGGCGGCATTCATAACCGCTTGCGGCTCCGGGAACTCGCCGCGGATGTAGATGTACGCGGTCTCAGCCTGCATTGCGTACTGGGCTATCGCTACTCCTTCGATCAACCCGTGCGGTGTCCACCGCATGATCTCGCGGTCCTTGAAGGTGCCTGGCTCCGACTCGTCGCCGTTGCAGCAGAGATAGTGCGGTCCTTGCTTTTCCTTGGGCATGAATCCCCACTTGACTCCGGCTGGGAATCCCGCCCCACCTCTACCGCGTAGCCCTGATTCCTTTACTTCGTCTATCACCGCCTGGCGATCCATCGAGAACGCCTTCTCGAGCGCCTTGTATCCACCGCGCGCCACCCAGCCATCATACGTGCGAGCTTCGGGATCTCCGAAATACTTGCTCAGGACGACAGTCTCTTTCGGGTGAGGTACGTGTGGATAGCCCATTACTTGTACCTCCCAACTATCTCGGGCACCTTCTCTGCGGTCACCGACTCGATGAATTCGTTGTTGATCATTATTACCGTCGGAAACCCACACGCACCGAGGCACTCCACTTCTATCACCGTGAACTTGCCGTCGGGAGAAGTCGCACCGAGCTCACCGCAGCCCGTGTGTTTCAGGAATGCTTCGACGACATCCTCCGCTCCACATATGTTACAGGGCGTGGTTGTGCAAATCTGGATGAAGTACTCTCCGACCGGATGTTGGTGGTACATCGTGTAAAACGATGTTACCCCCTTGACGTATGCCGGTGTGAGGTCAAGCGCGTCCGCCACCTCCGTCATGGCCTGCTCGGAGATCCACCCACGTTCTTCCTGCACCTTGAACAGTGACGGCAGGAGCGCCGCCTGTTTGGTGGGGTAGCGTTTGAGCAGCTCGTCCAGCCACTCTCGCCCGGCACCGGTGAATACGGG
>CAYTDU010001118.1:0-1917 GCA_964436395.1 uncultured Gemmatimonadaceae bacterium
GCTCGGCGTCGACTTCCTTTTGACTGTTGCCAGCGCAAGCACCAATCGAAATGACGATTCCGGCTAGGAACACTGCTGCCAGTTTTGGGCGAAGTTGAATCCCCATTTGGTACCTCAACGAAGACTCCAACACAGTGTGGCAAATGGGCGTTGAAAGAAAGTTCCCCTCAAGCGCACGCATCAAGGATAAAAGTACATTTGTATTAGGCCCAATTGGACTACGAACACTACATCCCAGCTGAATACAAGTTCTGGCAATTTCTGCAACGTTTCATCGGGGGAAGGAAGCTGCAAATCCGATTTTTCCAAGCCAGATTCTATCAACTCTCTCATTCCGGCCTTGGCTATCGAGCTTCCAAAAGGAAAAGCCGGGTAGGGAAGGCCGGATTGGGAAGAGCGCTCGTCCAACCCGCATTCTCGAAATCCGCATAGACAGCAGCGCCTGCGCCCGATCCGAAGTAAGCGTCTAAGTAGAGTCTCATCGCCCACAGATCGCCCTGAGTGCGATCAGAGCACGAAAACACCTCATACCAATCTCCGTCCTCGCACCACTGATATCACTGCAACGGACAGCCGCTTACCGCGAATAGAACAAACTCGGCCGCCTCCTCTGCGGCGGAATGTCCTCCGGCCGCCACATCTTGATCGAGTGGACTACTCCGTTCACAATCTCCACCGAGATTGGATACGGATCGTACGACCAGAGGACGCCCTTCAGGCTGGAGCCCTGCACCTCGAACTCGTCAACAGAACTTGGATTCCCGAACTGCCTCTCCACGGCGTCTGGCGTTGAGCCGAGTTCGATGCACGAGCACGAATATGTAATCGGGGGTTTCTGTCCCGTGAGTTGAACGGAGGAAACAACACGTTCGCCGTCCAACTCCTCGTATTGGACGACGTAGTACGCACCGTCGCCGGTCGAAAAGTCGTTGAACAGGGGGTGTAGGAACGCTTGAGTCCCATCGTCCATGGTCACCGAGTCTGCCGGATGACCGATGCTGCTCCGAGTTTCCAATTCACCTAATCCCACGAATACCTCACCGATCCTGAGGCACGGCCCAATGGTGCCATCCCGGTCTTCGTCCGGCGCATGACATTGTAGGATCCCATCACCGCCATCCTGCTCCAACGCGAGGCTGTAATTGCCGAGACGCGGCGACGCGCCTTGAGCCCCAGCACAATCAACAACTCTCTCAGCCCTTGGGTCGAAACGCCTCAGAAAGGGAAGCACCGTCTGGTTCATCGGGTTCCACCGCAGTGCCGCAGCACCGAACCAACGGGCGACGTCAACTTGCCCTGACTCTGCGTACGCCTCAGTGAGATTGCCGACCTGAAGATCGACCAATTGCCACATCTCCGGGCCTGGGTGGTGATACGCGCCGATCAATGCCCTCGTTGCTTCAAACGCCGCGCTGTCGTAATCCTCGGCGTCCAGGTGCAGGGCTGCGAGCTTTCCGTACGCCTCGAGAAAGTGAACGTCGACTGGAACCACACTGTCACCCAAAAACACTTGACTGTCTAGGAGCTGGACGAGGCGCATGTACACGTCTCGCGCAGTCTGTCGCCTCTCAGACATGCGAAACAGTACCCGCGCGTATGAGTCGACGAAGAACGGGTTCTCGGGATCTTCCATCACGAGAGCGGTTGCCTGCCGTGCCGCCTCTTCGTAGTCGCGCGAATCGTAGGCATTGTTGACTCTCTCGTGGTCGCGTGCGAGCCTCTCAGGCACAGGCATACTATGGGCTGTTTGGGCTCCAAACTGCGCGACAAGTGGCAGAGGTGCCGTGAGATTGACGACCCTGTTGGACGCAAGCGAATCCGGCATCGCGAAGTGCACGATGGCGCACTGGCGACCGCCGAAGGCATGGAACATCGTGTCCGGCTCGGGCAGCCTGTAGATGACATAAGCCCGATCTT
>CAYTDU010001119.1:0-1912 GCA_964436395.1 uncultured Gemmatimonadaceae bacterium
CGAGCTCCTGGAATGCGGACGATCCCTGCAGTGCGTCTCAACTACTTCGATCCGGATGCGGCTGCATACCGAACGGAAGTGACCGCGCCGATCGAGATAGAGGTAACCGGTGACGCGATCGACGGTCCAGGTGTAGTGGGCCGAGCACGCGGTGAGATTGCTACCCTACGAGAAGATATCCGCTTCATTCAAATTGAGACTCCCACATTTCGTGCACGGGATCGTTCGTTGTTTGGCAATCCGGCCTTTTGGTTGATCGGTGTCGTGCCGTTGATTGTGGTAGGTGGAGCTTATGGAGCTCGTCGCCATCGTGTGCGTTTGGAAGGCGACGTGGCATACGCGCGGCGGCGGCGCGCGAGCAGAGCGGCAAGAAAGCGGTTGAGCGGCGCGCGCAGACTGTTGAGTGCAGATACTCAGGTTGAGTTTTATGCAGAAGTTGGAACGGCGCTACAGGGGTTCCTGGGAGATAAGTTGAACATTGCTGAAGCTGGGATAATCAAGGACGATGTGGCCGACATCCTTGGTGCAGCATCTGTGTCCCAAAGTGCCATAGATGAGTACTTCGCATGTCTCGACCACTGCGACAGGCAGCGGTTCGCCCCTTCCGAGCCAGACGAACAGGTCATGACTGAGTTCCTCGAAAAAGTAGAATCCGCCATGTCTGCTCTGGACAGGGAGTTGGCCAAATGACCAGCAGGCACGTGGTGATCTTCCTTCATACAGCAGCTCTGCTTTGCGCGGGTCCGTTGGTGGCGCAAGATGCGATGTTCGAGGAGGGCAATCGGCACTATCAGAACGGCGACTATGAGAACGCGCTCAGCGAATACCTCCAGATCATCGAGGCGGGGTTTGAGAGTGGGCCACTCTACTACAATATTGGCAACTGCTACTTCAAACTAGGTGATCTTGGCCGTTCGATCCTCTTCTTCGAGCGTGCTTTGGCGGAGAATCCACGCGACGATGATGCCCAGGCGAACCTGGAACTTGCCAAGTCACTCACCGCTGATGAGATCGTGCCGCTGCCGGGTTTCTGGGTGTTGCGGGTTGTGGACTGGTGGGTGCATGCTCTCCCCGGATCGTGGGTGTCAGCGATAGTTGGACTGGCATATGTCGTCGGCATGTCTGCTTTGGTTGCCGTGCTGTTGAGCCGCAGCCAAGCTGTCGAAAGGTGGGGGCGGCGTATTGCAATTGTTGCGGGTGTGTTAGTGATAGTGTTTGGAATCAACATACTCTCCCTCGAGCTCGGGTTGGGTGAACCAGTTGAGGCCATAGTGCTAGCCGATGCTGTCTCTGTCCAAAGCGCACCCAGCGATGACCAGGCTCTCCAGGTCTTCACGATCCATGAAGGAACAAAAGCACGGATCGATCAACAGTCTGGAGAATGGGCGGAGATTGTCCTCGCAGACGGCAAGGTGGGGTGGGTGAAAGTAGAAGTGTTGGAGATTATCTGACTTTTCAATCTGAGTGTTCGAATAGCCGCGGAGTGACGCTGATGAATGCGGAGTAACTCGGTCCAGAACCGGTACCTGGTTGCCCTACCCAAACACATGAGAACATCACCGTACCCCGGCAAATAGCAATTAGTGTCGGGGGTATTCCCAGCCTTCTGGTACTCAAACCCCATTCTCACTATTGCGCATGAGTATGTGGCATATATATATTGTTCATATCGATATGCAAGGTGATGAAAAGGGGCGGAGGCCGCCGTTCGTTCGGCTTCTTGGGAAGCGGGAGGCGCTCGGAAAGGGGCAGAGTGTCTGACGGTCTCCGTTCCCCATCATCTGCGGCTATACCAGGTAGAACTCGGTGTGTGGCGCAGCCTACCGCTAGGTAGGAAGCTCGTGGAGGGGCGAGCGGGACCATGCCATGCCCGGCGCCACGCACCGTTCTGATAATACCTCGAGGGCCGAAG
>CAYTDU010001120.1:0-1912 GCA_964436395.1 uncultured Gemmatimonadaceae bacterium
GCAGGTCTGGAGTGGCCGTTCCAAAACAGAATGAAGATTACGACCCCTTGACATACGGGAGGGTGTGATGTCGCAAAAGGGTGACTCTGTATCGAATTTGCGTCCTTACGCCATCGAGCAGCGTTTCATGCCCGACTGGCACATCTGGGCCCGGTTTGAGACGAAAGAGCGACGGGACAGGGTCCTGGCGGCCCTGAAACAGAACCCGCCGCTCTTGACACAGGAATTCAGAGCCAGGGACCTTACCAGCTCCCGTAAGCCTCCTGACAGAGATTGTCCACCCAGCCGTTGAACGCCTGGTCCTGCACCTGGCGCTCGAGAAGGTACTGGCGATAGGCCAGCTCGTTTTGCTGCTTTTGGAGTTCGTATTCAGGTGTGCCGTAATCGTAAGGGTTGTAGTGGGGTCCGGTGTAAGGTGCGTTGCATCCTACACACAACAGGAGAATGATGAGCGTGATCGTTCGCATTTAGGGTCCCCTTCCAAAAGGTCTCACTAGAATATACCGAATTGGGCCTGGGGATGCAAGAAAAAAAGTCGATGGCCCAAGTATGTTTGCAATATTAGCACAACTGATAGCAGGACCCCGAAAAACTTATAAAAACGCTTGACATTGCGCGCATAGGTGTTCTAATACTGTCGAATAACCTTTACGAAAGGACATGCGCATGAACGCAGTGGTGATTGCCGGACAAATCATCAAATTTCTCAAGGAAAACAAGGGCTCTGGTAACACCACCACCATTCTGGACGGTGCGGTGACGACTGGGGCCAACGTCGTCATGGCGACGGCCGAGGACACTCAGCGGTCGTATCGGGGCGTCAAGCCGGGCAAGGTGGTCTCGCTGGAGCAGGTCCAGAAGGGCGTACTGGACGAGGCCAACAAGGTTGGCTTCCCGCTGGTTCTGGACAACGGAGCGCTGGTGGCGTTGCTGGAAGCCCTGACGCCGAAGCCGAAGAAGGTCAAAAAGTCCAAGGACGTCGGATGATTGCTTTACCCAGCCAGATCGCCCAACAGCACATGCCCCAACGGGTCCCGGTGGACACTGAATGTGTGTTCCCGCACGCCAAGACGGGCGATGTGCGGGTGTACCTGATGACCGACAATCCCGCCAAGGCCGCTTCATTGGGCCAGCGGTTGCAGGGGTTCGGGCTGCCGCGCATCCGTCAGTTCATCAAGTCGCCTCATGTCGAGGGCGCTGTCGTCTTCAATCCGTGGGCCCCGAAGGTCAAAGGGCCGGACGGTCGGATGATGTTCAGGCCGATCCGGTTCGGTGAGGACATGATGATCCTGTCGAGTAAGGACCCGGAGGACGTGGTCCGCTTCGCGCGGTGGCTGACGGACAAGAACGCTGAGCACAAGAGCAAGGGTCCGGTCTCGCTGAAGCAGTTGGCTGACGAGGGTGAGATCGAGACGATCGAGGCGTGACATGAACCGACGCGGATTCTTGAAAACTTGTTTAGGCGGCGCAGCAGCCTGTTTGGGGGCTGGCGTGGCCGAGCAGGCGTCTGCTAAGCCGTGGGGCGAGGAAGGTGTATGGTTCGTCGCGTGGGACGGCGAAGACCCGATGTTGTTGAGTGAGCGAGAGTGGGAGCAGCAGCGACTCCCGGAGAGCCCTCAAGACGTAACTTATTTCGCATAGCCCCACCGGCGGGCTAGAGAACAGCCGGACAAAAGACACGCACCGTCGTGACGACTGGAGCGAACATGAGCAGCGAAGTTGTACAAGCCTTACTGAACCGCCAGATGCGTATGGAGCAGGTGCGCGACGGGTTCGAGGACGCCATGCAGACGGCGTTCGACTACGTCAACCCGCGCCGGTACGACATGAGCGGTTCGGCGGTCAAGGGCTCCAAGCGCAAGACCGGGATGTACGACGGCGTCGCCCAGGACGCCTTTTGGGACTGGGTCCA
>CAYTDU010001121.1:0-1911 GCA_964436395.1 uncultured Gemmatimonadaceae bacterium
AGGAACCGAAACGTGATCCACTCGAGGATGAGATCGACGCACTGCTGAAACAGCTACCCGAGGCCGATCCCACACTCGAAGGTGACCCTGAAGCCTCTGGGGCAACGGGTGCAAACAGCAACCTGCCCGTAGCCGATTCAGGCAATGCCCTGGTCAGCACCGAACCAACACGCCGCGACCGGGTTTGGGTATGGGTTCGCGTGGGGCTCGCGATTGTACTGGGAGCCGCGATCACGCAGTGGCCGCACCTCAGCGAGTGTGGACTGCCGTTGTTCGGATTGCTGGCGGCTCTTCTTGTTGTCGTTTTGGTGGGATTGTGGGCGAGCTTGTGGGCGTGGAAGACTAGGATGGGCGTGGCTCATCTGCTCGGCCTTCTCGTGTTTGCCTGGGGACTCGTGCTCATCGCAGGACAGGTACTGCCGCGAGTTGGGTACGCTCGTACACAGGCCGTTTGGCGCTGTTCGGTACCAGAGCCTGCTGCGTTGGGACGGGAGGATGGAGGGTTCCTGCGCCGTCCGGATGGCACATTCCTGCGCTATCAGGAATTCGGCTCCAGCCCACCAACTGTCTTGGCCGTTGGAGCGATGATGCTGACCGATGTTTTGCGTCCCCTGGCCGAGCAACACGGATTGGTGCTTTACGATCCTCGGCGCCGTGGTGCGTCACACTCGCCGAACGACACAATCGGTGTCGGCATCGACGTCGAGGTTGACGACTTCGCCGCAGTGCGCCAGTACTTTGCCGCGGAGAATGTGGCAGTCGTCGGTTGGGCTCAGACCGCCGCCACTGTAGCACGATTCGCGGCACTTCGAAGGGATTTAGTATCGAGAGTGATACTAATCGGGGCCATTCCACCGCGTCGAAGCAGCTATGAGCTGGACTGGAGTCGCGGCATCGGTCTGGACACGCTGGGTGTTGAGCTGCTTCGCATCTTTCGGATTCGTGGAGAGGATCAGGCAGACCCCATCGATTTCTGCCAGCGGTACTGGGAGACTGCCATCATTTGGCCATGGATGGGGAACGCAGACGCATTGAGGCGTATCAACCTCGATCCTTGTCGCTTTGAAAACGAGCAACCCGATCGACGCGAGGCGACCCTGGCTCGTTTGGAGGAGGCGTTTGGTGATTGGGATTGGACCGGCGATGCTGCTGGGTATCAGGGACCGGTTCTCGTTATTCACGGAACCGCAGATCCTTATCCCATCGAAGGCGCGCAGGAATGGGTTCAGAGTTTTCCCAACGCTCGGCTGCTCTCAGTCGAAGGGGCCGGGCACTTGCCGTGGCTCGAGGAACCCGAGGTAGTGCGGGGAGCGATCGAGACGTTTCTGGGAGGTAGATGGCCTGCGGCTGCAGTTCGTGATTCAGTTCAGTGAGTGATTGGGCAAAGGAACTCGCGGCTGTGTTCGAGGAGCAACACTAAGAAATTGCAGAATTCAGAATTCAGAATGCATTGTATAATCAATAGCCCCTCAGCTCTCCCCGTTCATACGCCCCTTCCAGCGTCTCCGCCAAACCCTTCACCCACCGCAACTGCCCCTCCGGCGTATCGCTGACTTGGACTTTCTCTTGGGGGAAGTCATGCACCTTTCCCCCTTCCCCATTCCCCTTTCCCCCTTTCCCATGGATCATCTCAATACACCGCACCTGCGGCCTCGCAGTCTCGAGTACGCACGGTAAGGGACCGTCGCCCGCTATCGCATTCACACACGCCCACAGCTTCCGCGTATGTACGGACGCGTTCGGCGACTGATACTCGATCGTGAGACCGTCTTTGAAGCGAGCCGTCATCGGATGTTCTTCGCCGTGGAACTCAATCACCGCATCCTCAAACTCGAGAGAAAAACGCGGTTCCACCACTTCCGAATCGTTTATGGCATGAGAAGCATAGAACAGCAGGTCTACATCGTTCGT
>CAYTDU010001122.1:0-1910 GCA_964436395.1 uncultured Gemmatimonadaceae bacterium
GCAGTGGAACCAGAACAGCACAAGGATCTCCTGGCCGGGTTTGAGACCCTCGATACCTTCCTTGTATGAGTCGAAGAGAACTATCTCGGAAGGCACTCCGTCGGATGGCCCGACTCGGACCGCATTCGCGAAGCTATTCCGAACGAACCCTATGGGATGGTAGGTCAAGGATTCGCCATTGCCACCGGTGGGGCCGTCCTGCTGTTGCTCCAATCGACTCTCGTCGCTCACGCCACGATGGCAGCCGATTTGCCGCTGCCATCCGGGAAATGCGTTCTTGCAGAAACCCAATACTCCGTGTCGCCACGAAACACTACCTGCAAACGCTCGCTTCGTTCCAGCAGTGCCAGGTTATCCTGGACCTCGCGCGGCTCCAACAGCTCGAGAGCCTTGACGAGTTCGGAGCGACGCAAGGGGTGCCGTGTCACTACATCAGCCACCGCATCGACAACGGGACGGTCGGATGCCAACTCGCATACTCCGTCGGAAGAGCGGACGATTCGGACCGGTGCAATCGACCCAAAGGACTTGGATGCCCTGGATACCGCTGCTTCGTCAGGACATTCAACCCAAGGCTCCACAGGCGAGCGTGAAGGCCAGTTTATGTGAATCTGATCTGGTCGCACCCGATGTAAGGCTGATGCGATATCGTCGATCTCTCGTTCGCTGTCATTCAGGCCGGCGATGAGCATTACTTCAACCCAGAGATCTCCAGTGTATTCGTCTCGAAACGCAGCTAGACCGTCAACATGGCGTTCGAATGAGACTGCTCGGTGTGGGCGGTTCACCTTGCGGTATACAGCTTCGTTCCCGGCGTCCAAGCTGGGTAAGACCGCATTGGCCACGGCCAGCTCCCAGCGCACGTATGGTTGGCACAACAGTGATCCATTTGTGATGACGGCAACAGGGATTTCGGTCATCTCCTTCACTGCCCGAAGCATCCAGCCGATCTTAGCGTGCAACAGGGTTTCCCCCGACCCGACGAACGTGATCCAATCAATCCTACCTGTGGAGTCGTCTTCGATCGCAGCCCTGACTTCCTCGACTACGTCATGCTCTGGCACGTATCTGGCCCGCCGCATCGTGACCGGCTGAGTTCGTCCTAGCTGGCAGTACACACAGTTCCAGTTGCAGGTCTTGAGCGGGACCGGGTCAACTCCTAACGACTGACCTAGTCGCCACGAAGGGACCGGGCCAAATACGTAGTTCATTGGGCTCTCCTACTAGTGAGAACGTCGTTTGCCACAATCATGTTGACGGCATTCTGGAGAGCAGAGTACAGGTGTTTGCGTCGACCAGTACTTGCTCTGGTGCATCTTCATCTCCTACGCGAACGTCGAATACGTAGATCTCTGTCGATCCCTCCACTCTGAGCATGCATTTCACGACATGCCCACGCTCGACTGTTGCATCGACTTTGGTGCGCGCGTCTAGGTAACTCGATTGCACCAATGACAGCAATTCCGGAGGACCCGCTATGGCGAAATGATCTTCATCATCCCTTTCCACCGAGTATTCGACGCGAATCACTTGGCCTGTCAGCGCGCTTATCACCACGTGTTCGATGTCATTGTGATTGTCGAATTTGAAATCGAACCTGTATAGGATATCGCTAGCTTCTCTGCGGACCTCTGCCGCAACCATGTGAGCGCCGGGGAATTCCCCGAAGGCTGTCAAACGGGCAAGAGCCGGCGATGTCGGTGCTTGTGCCAGCAGACCCGGCGATTCCTCACGAATCGGCACTGGGCCCTGAGCATGGGCAACAGAGACCACTGGTGACACGCATAGGACCGCTGTGATCAACGCAATGAGCTTGTCTGACCGCTTCATTGTCTCGTCCTCCTAACGCATCTGGGTGTCTTACATCAGCATAAGGGGGTACCCACCTGCTCGTAATGAGGGCTTTCCGT
>CAYTDU010001123.1:0-1907 GCA_964436395.1 uncultured Gemmatimonadaceae bacterium
CCCACGGACGGGCGAGGGCGTCCTTCAAGGACGCATGGCTCGAGTCCACGCTGCCGAGCCCGGGCTCATCAGCCCGGGACACGAATCCTCCAACCGTTGCCATACCACCGGCACCGAGTTCGCGCTCGATGGTGTAGCGGTCGGAAAGTGCCGTCTTCAGGCGGTCCAAAACGGCGCCTTGCATGAAGCAGCTCCGAGGTAAACCTGCTGCTTTAACAATACGGCTCACACAACGGGTTGGCTAGAGGAAAGTGAGAGGTCGCCGACTACTCGTGCCTCAACGCCTCCGCCGGGTCTGTGTTCGCCGCACGATGAGCCGGGATGAGTGTACCAGCAAACACCATCGCTCCCACCGTTGCAACCGCACCGACTAGTGCCACTGGGTCGTGAGGACTTACGCCAAGGAGGAGACTCTGGAGCGAAACGCCTAACGCGAGCGCCAGGAGCGCTCCTATGAGTACGCCCGGTAAGGTGAAGCGGAGGGCACCGGCCATCACCGTGACCAACACTCGGACCGACTCTGCGCCGAGTGCCAAACGCACACCCATTTCCCGCCTACGTTGTGCCACGGCTGAAGCCATGACGCCATACACGCCCATGGTAGCGAGTAGCAAGGCGATGAAGCCGAGCGTGATGGCTATTCCGCCCGCGATCCGTTGGGGCAGGATACCGATCTCATTGAACCGGCGAAGTTCGATCACCGGCGACAGCGACAACCTGCGGTCAAGCGTGCGGAGGCCGTTGTGTGTCTCGCGCGCGACCAGTGCGTGATTTGCAGAGGAGCGAATCACCAGGTTGGATTCGTCTCCGTAAGCTTGCGCAAGCGGCCGGTAGAGAAGAGGTCTTGGGGCCTCGTTGAGCAGTTCGTTCGGCACATCATCCACAACTCCCACGACTGTCACGGTCTCACTCCTCATTTCAATACGGCGGCCTACAGCTCTTTCACCCGGCCAGGCTCGCTCGGCGAAGGCCTGGCTGATCACGGCCACCTCTTCCTCACCACTCCGATCACCCACTTCGAACACCCTCCCTTCCATCAATCCAATCCGCAGAGTGGAGAAGTACTCCGGTGAAACCGCGTTGTAGCGCGTCGACAAATAATCCCGGTCGGAAATGGTTTCCCAACCCGCAGGGACCACCGCACTGCCGTGAGTGCTCAGGTCGAGCGGCAGGTCGATTGAAAGAGCCACAGATTCGACCCATGGTAGAGCGGAGAAGTACTCCAGGATTTCGTCCTGGAAGGCGCTGCCGGTCTCCGCTGTGAAACCTTCCGTGGTGAGATCCATGAATGTCACGTACGCGCCTTCGGAGTCGAACCCTGTCTCGATCTCTCCTGCATGTTGAAGCGCCCGCAGCAAAAGACCTGCACCAGCGAGAAGCACGAGCGACGCTGCCACCTGTGCAGCTACAAACACTCGTCGCAGCCGCCCGCCTGTTGAGTGGGGATCCGCCCCCTCGTTCTTGAGCGTGCTCACGAGACTCAGCTTGAGCGCCTGATGCGCTGGAAAGAGACCAAAGACCAAACCGGTCACTGCCGCGACTACTACCGCGAACAACAGAGCTCCCACATCCGGCGTTACCTCAATGCTCACTGGGAACGGTCCGGGGAGCGTGAGCGAAGAGACAAACCTCAGAAACCACAGTGCGAACGACACTCCTCCTATTGCTCCAACTGAGAACACCACCAATGACTCCGTGAGTAGATGTCGGATGAGTTGGCCTCGGCTCGACCCGATGGCGAGCTGAATGGCGATCTCCTTTTGGCGGGAGTTGGCGCGAGCCAAAAACATTCCCGCAACGTTCGCACAGGTAATGAGAAGGAGTAGCGCCGCGAAGCCCATCAGCACACCCAGGAACAATCCCACATACCCGCGCATGGTGGACGGCAACGCACCGTATGGCCTTAG
>CAYTDU010001124.1:0-1905 GCA_964436395.1 uncultured Gemmatimonadaceae bacterium
CCCGCCTGGGTGAAACTGCCTTCGATTCTCTCTCCAAGCCGCTGGCCTGCAAATACGGCCGTACCTTGAGGGGCAGGAAGTTCGAAATAAACAGCAGGGTCGTTGCTCTGCACATTTGCCAACGGGAGCCCGCTGGCGCCTTGTTGCGGTATGTCGATTTGGGCCGCGAGTTCCTGACCGGACATTTCGAATACGACTGTAATCCCCAGTCTGCTTCCAAGGATGACGATCTCCCCCTCCCAAGTACCTAGTATCTCATCCTGGGCTTCTGCAACGCCTGCCATTGCGAGGCAGATTACGCCGGCCACGATGCCGGTCCTCTTGCATGCTATCATCAAGCCCTTCCCTTTTTCGAGATTCACTCGCGTTCAAGCCTGACCGCGTTTCCAAATGCCAGCATTTCGGCTGCTCCACCCATAATCACCGATGTGGTAAACCTGAGGTCAGTGACGGCATCAGCGCCGAGATCTTCAGCTTGAGCTACCATGCGTGCAAGCGCTTGTTCGCGGGCCTCACCCATCATCTTGGTGTATTCCTCGATTTCTCCTCCAACGAGGTTCTTTATGACTGCCACAATGTCTCTCCCAACGTTGCGAGCACGGATCGTGTTGCCGCGCACAAGTCCCAACGTTTCGACAATCCTATGTCCGGCTACTGTTGCTGCTGGCGTGATGGTCATCTGTGCACATCCCTGTAGGGGTCATCCTTGAACACGAAGTACTTCTCTCGAATCACCGATACTGCCAGAATCACGATTCCGACCAACAACGCAACCGCACCGCCCTTCACGTACCACGGGATCATTGCGTCACCGATTAGTTCGCGTACCAGCTGCCAGAGCGCGTACGAGAACACCACAACAGCCCCGACAGACAGCAGTATCCAGCCGATGCCGCGTTCGACGCGGCGATAAACGGAGTCCATGTATTCCTCCCACAATTCGTCCGGTGGTTTTGCCAGTTCGAGATCAGCCGTCGTCCGCTTCACTTGTGTGAGGCTTTCCCATTCAGCTCGCAGTTGCTCGTTGGCATTCAGCATGGCTTGGAGTTCCATGTTTTCCGAAGCGGAGATCTCGTCATCTAAGGCTCGCATCATGAGTTCGCGAGTTCGGTCCATTTTTTCGCCTCCACTCGTGAAACTCAATGGATCTCCTCCAGCAACGTCGCCAGTGCCTTTCGAGCCGAGTACAGGCGGGACATTACGGTCCCAATCGGTATCTCGAGCAATTCTCCGATTTCACGGTATTTCAACCCGTCAAACTCCTTCAGCACCAACACCTCACGTTCATGTTCTGAAAGGGCCTCGATCGCTTTCCCCATTTTTGTCTTCAATTCGCTCCACTCAGACCTTTTCACCGGATCGGAGAGTGCGGCTCTGTCCCTTGCCTCATCGGCCAGCCAGTGCGCCTTCTCCTCGAGGCGGCTTTTCCTGGTTTTCGCGTCGCGGAGGTGGTTGAAGCACAACCGCCTCAACACCTGATACAGCAGACCGTAGAACGACTTCTCAGGGTCGAGCGACTCGTGATTGCGGTACACCCGCGCAAATGCTTCTTGCGACAGGTCTTGCGCGTCATCGTGTGAGCCGACCAATCCGAGCGCTACATAGTACGCTCTCCGCATATACCGCGTTATCAGTGTGCCGAAAGCTGAACGGTCGCCCCTGCGCGCTCGGAGCAGCAGTTCGAACTCGTCAGACCTCTGACAGCACTCCGTTCCATCTCGAGATACGTGCAACGGCGGCCTCACTACTAGTAGTTACACATGAAAAGCCGGTTTATTCATTTTCGGTCCAAAACTGGTGCGTTCGCACTCTACGGCACCGCAGGTATTGTGCAGCAAACGGAGAAAGTACGCCTGGATGGAACCGACAGCCAGCGTTGCAAATCGAGGAAACATGAGATCTCGA
>CAYTDU010001125.1:0-1902 GCA_964436395.1 uncultured Gemmatimonadaceae bacterium
CGCGACGTGCGGCTGAAGATCTACGACGAGGCCCTACAGCGGCAGCGCGAGGTACCGCTTCGAGTGGTCAAGCAGATCGAGTGCCACGTGAAAAAGGAATGGATGGAGAAGGAATGGCGGTTCAAAGAGTTGGCTCTCGACGAGAAGTATTACACGGGCCGGTCCTATCCGGCGCGTGAATTCCTCCACACGATCACCTTGCGAGACGATCGCAAGATCAGCGGGCCGCTATCGGGAATCGTCTACTTGAAGCCGGGCGAATACAAGCCGCCCGAACCCGGTGAGTATCGTCCCCACGTTGAGGCCGAACGCTACCTTCTCCACAAGCGGCAGAAGGGCAAGATAAATGAAACTTTGAAGTCGCTTCACTACACGAAGCTGATTAAACTGGGAGAAGAGGCATTCGACGAGGGCAAACGCAAAGCCACCAGGTATCGTCCCGAGCGGAAGCCTTCCGGCAAGCGGACCGGAAAAAGAACCGGAAAACGGGAGCAAGCCCGGTTTCAGTAATTCCAGATTTCAGTAGTTCCAAGTTTGCTTTGTGCTGACACTTTTGTCATGAGTTGCTGCCAGCACATGAGGATTAGTCCCGAAGGGACTGCAAGAAGACACAAATCTGGAACTACTGAATTTGCCGGAAGGACCTGAAGCGGGCTTCGCACAGATTGGACTTATCCCTTTTCCCTTTTTGTCCCTTCAAAGCGGTGCTTACGAAGTGTTCAACTTCACCCTGGAGCAAGGCTACAGCGTTTCCACCATGCTCGCGGTGACCGGGGCGGCGATTCTGCTGGTCGGGTTGTTTTATTACCGCGCGTTCGGGATGTTGAAGCCCGCCCAGTGGCAAACGCTCCTGGCGTTGCGAATAGTAGCCATCGTGTTGCTGGTGCTCTTGCTGTTCCGGCCCGTTTTCAGCTACCACAAGGACCTCGAAGAGCAGCCCGCACTGATCTTCCTCCTCGACAATTCCTCCTCGATGAGCATCGCCGACGACGCCACCGGCGTAACCCGTTTCAACCGGGCCAGGGAGCAGGTCGAGAAATGGTGGGAGAAGCTCCAAGGTGATTTCAATTTGCACATATTTGCATTCTCCGAGCGGGCCGAGCCGCTGGAGGAGATCGAGCAACTGGCCACGCTCGCGCCCGACGGCAAAGCGACCTCGCTTTCGCGAGCGTTGGTAGCGGCCGCGAAGAAGCTGCCCCGCAAGGACGTCGAGGCGGTGATCATGCTCTCCGACGGGGTGCACAACTCGGCCCGAAACCCGACCGAGGTCGCCCTCAAGATGGGAATCATCGTGCATACGGTTGGGGTCGGAGCCAGTCTGCGAAGCGACGTCTCATACCGCGACATCCAGGTCACCGCCTTGGATTGTCCTGACCGCCTGATGCTAAACAACAAGGCCCAGATCAAGGGTTCCGTTGAGGGCATCGGCTTGGCAGGTCGGGTAGTCAAGGTGCTGCTGCAAGACGACGGCACCACGATCGATGAAGCCGAACTCACGCTCGACGACGTGGAAGGCTCACAGGACGTGACCTTCGAGTTCCGGCCCGGCAAAAAGGGACGACACACCTATACGGTCAGTGTTCCACCGGTCAGCGAGGAAAAGATCGAAGAGAACAACCAGCGGTCGGCGGTGGCCCTGGTCGTGGAGCCGGGGATTCGCGTGTTGTATGTCGAAGGCACGTTGCGCGCGGAGTATGGGGCATTGGTAGACCGCTTCCTGGCAAAGGACCCCGACCTGGAATTCTGCGCGCTGGTGCAAACGCGCCCGAACGTGTTTCTGAAACGGTCGAACATCGAGGGTCTCGAACTCAACGCGATTCCCACCGACCAGGAAACGATCAACACGTTCGACGTGTTCATCATCGGCGACCTCGACAGCAGCTACATCCGCCCACAACAGCA
>CAYTDU010001126.1:0-1902 GCA_964436395.1 uncultured Gemmatimonadaceae bacterium
GTTCAGCCGGCTCATGTATTTATTGAACTGCGGTAACTCGTCGGCGTACTTCCGGTGACGCCAAGACAGTTCCGGCTTGAAAGTGACTTTCTCGTTGTCGTACCAGACGGCGTGGGGAATTAGCTGATTGATGCCCTTGGTGTACTGTTCCATAGCCACGTGATAGATGGTATCCCAGCTTATGTCGCCCATGGCACCATATGTTTCGGACATAACCAGAGCTTTGTCCCAGTTGTACGCAGCGGAACTGATAACCTTGTAGAACCGTTCGGCAGGGCGATTCCCGCCAATCTTGTCGACGCCGGGAATGTCCTGGTGTTTGAAACACTTCATCAGGTCACCGGCCACGCTGACCGGATTGATGACTTCTTCTTGGTCCTGGTGGCCGGTCGCCGCGATGTCGTGTTGGTCGCACCACTCCTGGATGACTTTGGGAAAGGCGGTGGCGTAGAGTTCCGTCCGAAAACCAAACAGGTAGTTTCTTGCCGCCGACGTCTCCGGGCCGATGTTGTACCAGAGTGCGGGGTAGTAGGGAGCCGGGTCGAATCCGTATCTAGCGAGGAACTTCTCGTTGAATCCTCCGGTCCACATACGGCCCTTGGCTCGGTACATGGTCGGCTCATCGTGAAACGTGCCGTCGATTGTGGTGTCGAAGTACTCCTTGAAGTGGTTGTAGTACCGCTGGTGGGTCATGTCGACGAAGTGCGATACGGCCCGCGGATCAAGGTAGTCGACGTTCGGGTCGCCGTCTTCCACACAAACAAAGGTCATTATCTTCCAGGTTCCTTCTGGAACAGACCAAGTGATTTCGCCGTCTTGGACCGTCGCCGTCAAGTTGACTCGTTTCTTCGTATTGACGTCCATGGCGACGACACTCATGAGTCGCCCCTTCGGAATCTCACTGGAATAGACGTCAGGTCCCGTCACATCCTGCTCATGCTTGTCGAGGCGTTTCACCGTGTGTGCCGGATACTTGTTGGCGAAACGCCGTACGCCATCGCCATTAATCGCGCCGGCGCTTCCACTGGGGAAGCCGTACTCGTCATAGATGCAGAGGATCATGCCCAACTCTTTTGCCTTCTCCAGGGCAACGCCGTATGCCTCGAAATAGTCTTCAGTAAGATACTCGGGCTTGAATCCCGCGCCGAAGGGCAGTATGCCGAAGCCTCCATAGCCGCACTTGTCTCTCGCCTGTTGCAGCTGTTCCACAATCCCCTGTTCCGTGACTTCCGTGTTGTTCCAGAACCACAAGGGGCGCGTAGCGTATTTCAGGGGCGGATCGGCAAATTCCTCCCGCGGATCCGCCGCACAAGTTACTTGGATTCCGCAAAGAAGTACGAAGACTAGATGAAGTAGGTGTTTGGTAAACATACGATCGTTCTCTCCATGTTCGGACCAGTCTACGATTGGAGGTTCGCTTTCACGCTTCGTGCAAGGCACCGTACCCGATTGAGTAGCGCAACGGCGCTGCAGTATTGTTCCAGGTTCTGCGAACCCTGGTGAACGCGAAAACGCCATCCGCTTGTTGGTGAGAGCGGCCTGCGTGCTGATTGTACCAGATCGAGGTATTCTTGTCCTTGCGCCAGCGGGAACGGCTGGAGGAACGCGACGCTGAGATCTTGTAGCCCTAGATGTTCCCCATATGGGCCGGTGAGCTTCAGGGGCCGCTAGAGCGGGCAATGCGATTCCCCTGAGCAGATTGATTAGCCGTGGAAGTGCGCGGACTTTTCTAGGCCTTCGTACGCCTCCGTCGGAGGCAAGGATATCAGATTTTCATGTGACTGAAATCTGACCGGCTGAGTGCCGGATGGGGTGGACATGCGAAGGCTGTGGAGCACTTGCAATCATATCGGAAGAAGACGACACTTGATCGCGGCAAAGAAAACCATCGAGCACGCTTCG
>CAYTDU010001127.1:0-1896 GCA_964436395.1 uncultured Gemmatimonadaceae bacterium
CGGACGGTTGCTAACAGGCTCGGATTACAATGGCGCGCCCTCGCGTGTGGCGGTTATTAGCTACTCGTTGTGGCAGCGGGTTTCGGGCGCATCGTGGCGCAACGGCCTCACGCTCAGAGTCGAAGGTGAACCGGTGGAAGTGGTGGGGGTGCTGGCGCCCACATTCGAGGTCCCTGACGAATTGGTGGGCAGCAGCATCGATGTGTGGCAACCACTCGTGTTGCGATCCTTGGTAGCACAGGAACGCAACCGGAACACACTCCGCGTCGCGGCGCGCCGAAAACCGGACGTTGCACTCGAAACCGCTCAAGCCGACGTCGATGCGTTGGCACACGTCCTGGCGACAGAATACCCCACCACCGATCGTCGGAATGACGGGTCCCCTCGCCTGTACCGTTTGATTCCTCTGTTTGAAGCAATGGTCGGCCAAGTTCGGCGACAGCTATACATGCTCCTGGGCGCTGTCGCCATGATGTTGCTGGTTGCCTGCGCCAACGTCGTCAACCTTTCGCTCGCTCGTGAAACCTGGCGTACCCGGGAGTTGGCGCTGAGGGTTGCGCTCGGTGCGGGAAGAGGACGGATATTCGCCCAGCTCCTTTCCGAAAGTCTGATCCTTGCTTTGACCGGTGGCGCGGTGGGAGTGTTGCTGGCGTTTCTGGGTGTGAGAGTATTCGAGATAATCCATCCCGTTGGCTTTCCCCGCATGCAACAGATTGCCGTGGATGCGCGAGTCCTCTTGCTCTGCTTCACTGTGACGTTTGCGTGCGCGGCGGCGATCGTTGTTCCCGCTGCGATCGTGTATAGCCGATCTAGCAATGGAGTCGCTCTCAGAACTCCCGAATCAGTCGTGACGGACCTGGAACGGCCCTTGTTGATCAGGAAAACCCTGATTATTGCGGAATTCGCCACAGGGCTGATGCTGCTGGTTGGGGCAGGTTTGCTGTTGCAGAGCTTCATGAAATTGCGCAATTCGGATGGAGGATTCGAAGCCGAGCGGGTCTTGGCTGTGTCGCTCCAATTAGGAGACAGATTTTCCGAGAACCAGCGGCTGCAATTCGCCCACGACCTTGTGACGCGAATATCCGCCATCCCCGGAGTCGAGTTGGCGGCGGCCGGAGCGACACTGCCTCCGTACAGGCAGGGTAGGTGTTGTTGGTTCCAGGATGTCTGCCGCGAAAGCTCCCAGGACTCACCGGTTTTTTCCATTATCCACCCCGTTACTCCGGGGTATTTCAAGGTGCTCGGTGCCAGGATGCTGCATGGCCGCGGCTTCACAGATGCCGACGACCGCCTCGGCTACACGCCCGCGGTAATCAATGAGACACTCGCAGGCACTCTGTTCGGCGAATCCATCCCACTCGGGAAGAGCATGTCCGTGTCTGGCGAAACTTGGACGGTAATCGGTGTGGTGAACGACATCCGTCATTGGGGGCCGCACCGGGAGAGCGGCGCCAACTTGTACGTCCCACACGCTCGGTTTGGCGGGCCGTTCATTTCGCTCCAGATGGCGGTGAAGTCCCAGCTCGATCCGACGCAGCTGGCGCCGGCGTTGCGAACGGCAGTTTGGGACATCGATCCCGACCTACCCATCTCGGAGATCACTTCTCTGCAGAACCGTATCGCTTCGTCAGTGTCAGCCCCCCGATTCTTTTCGCTGTTCATGGCCGGTTTCGCATCCTTGTCGGTGCTCCTGGCGGCGGGAGGTATCTACGGTTTCTTCACATTCATTGTGCGCCAACGGCGCCGCGAGTTCGGCATTCGCATCGCGCTGGGCGCGCGGCGAAACAGTCTGGTAGGATTGGTGCTAAGCAGCGTTCTACGCATGGTGCTGCTGGGATCGCTGATTGGCCTGGGTGGAGCGTTCGCACTCTCTAGGCTCTTGAGGAGCGCACTGTA
>CAYTDU010001128.1:0-1888 GCA_964436395.1 uncultured Gemmatimonadaceae bacterium
CAACGTCTGAAACAGGCTGCTGCTGGTTCTTCCACAACCAGGACACGAGGTCACTTGGGGAGCAAACCTACGAAGGCCGATCGCTTGCAGGATCTCTTGCGCTACCGCCACTTCTTCGGTGCGGCCGCCTTGGGCCGACGGTGTGAGAGAGACCCGGATCGTGTCCCCGATCCCCTGATATAGAAGCACCGCCAATCCCGCCGTACTGAAGACGACTCCTCTCGTTCCCAACCCCGCTTCCGTAAGGCCTACATGCAGTGGATAGTCGGATTTGCTTGCCAGCATCCGATATACATCGACGAGATCGCCAACCTGAGACATCTTTGCCGACAGAATGATTCGATCGTGCGGCTGCCCGAGTTCTTCAGCAAGGTTGGCGGACCGCAGCGCACTTTCGACCATCGCATTCAGCATGACCTCGCGAGAGCTCAACTCGGCTCCCGACCGCGCATTCTCATCCATGAGATCTGACAGCAAACGCTTGTCGAGCGAACCCCAGTTGACGCCAATCCGAATCGGCTTTTCGTTCTCCTTGGCAATCCCGATGATCGTACTGAAATTCTCGTCCCTACGGCTGCCGCCCACATTGCCGGGATTGATACGGTACTTCGCCAAGGCTCTTGCGCAATCCTTGTGTTTCGATAACAGGTGGTGGCCGTTGAAATGAAAATCTCCAACCACAGGCACATTCACACCTTCTCCCTCGAGACGCTCGCATATCTTCGGCACTGCAGTGGCCGCGGACGAGTCGTTAACCGTAACCCGCACCAGCTCGCTTCCTGCCGAAACCAGTTCCGCAATCTGCGCAGCAGTCTCCTGAACATCGGCTGTGGGAGTGTTGGTCATCGACTGCACCACTATTGGATGCCCGGAGCCAATGGGAATCGAGCCGACGTACGTGGTTACGGTCAGACGCCTAGTGTTGGGTGTCATGGACTTGAATATAGAGTAGTAGAGCAGGGTTTGGAGATGGCATGTCGCAGCTCGTCGCCCACACAGACTCACCTCCGCGACTTCTGCGTGCCCTGCCCCGGCAATCTAGTCTGCGTTACGGCACAGCTAGCTCAACAGGGATTGTCCCAGTCCACCTCGGACGTCTCTTTGCACCTCGGGCAGTGGGCCTCTTTCGCATCGTGCGCGAGAGCGACGCGTGCACGGCAATGCGGGCAAACACCGTATACTGGACCCAGGTTGGCAGTGCTCGCTCTCAGTGCAGCATGTTCACCGGGATTCCTGCGGACAACGCTCCACTTAGTCGGTTTCACATCGGCAAAGACGAGACCAGAGCGGCTTGCCGGTCTGTTCGATTTGTTGACGTCCAGCAGCACAAGATCTGATTCGGCGTCACCCACCACCGCATACCATGCGCCGCGCCTTAGACCATGTGCCTCTTCCCTACAGACGCGCGCCCATTTCATGGTTCCCTCCTCGGCTTAGCGAGACTGTGACCACAAGAACCACAAACACTGATGTTGAGAAGCCAGCCGCTCACCCGCACTCACTGAAGCCGCATACGTGGCATTTGGCACAACCCTCAGCATATTCCAGCTGAGATCCGCAGTCGGGGCAGGCACCGGCGAGCTTCCTGTTGTCGTGCGACTCCAACTCCCACAATTCACCGTTCACACCGGTCGTGTGCGACCGCTTTACTGACATGATTGCATCGCCGGCGTCAGCCGCCTGTTCGAGGAGTTCTTGTTGGATTCCCTGCTTGTCCTGCATCCATTTCTCCATCGCAATGCCGATCGCATCCGGCACGGATAGAACCTTGTTCGGCCCGAGGCCTGTTACTCGGTCAGAAGAGATGCCGCGAAGTTGGCGGTGGACTTCGTGCATTGGGATACCGGATCGAAGAGCCAGAGAGATCAACCGTCCAACGGCCTCAACG
>CAYTDU010001129.1:0-1887 GCA_964436395.1 uncultured Gemmatimonadaceae bacterium
ATCGGTGAGGATCGTGCACTCAACTCCGGAGAGCTACTTCGCAGATTTGCGCGAGAAGGATACCGCCTTACCGCGCCACCGTGGAGACCTCAATCCCTGGGCGGTTGGCTGTTACACATCCATGATGCGGATAAAACGCCTTCACCGTAGACTCGAGAACGAGTTGTACAGCGCTGAGAAAATCGCTGCAACCGCTTGGGCAAGCGGATTGTTGCGCTACCCAAAAGAGGAACTCTCGAAGGCCACCCGAGCGATGTTGGCGAACGAGTTCCACGACATTTTGCCCGGCACATCGATCGCCTCCGTAGAGCAGAGCGCGCTGGGCGAACTCGGCCAGGGGCTCACAATCGTTTCTCGCGTCAAGACTCGTGCATTCTTCGCCCTCACAGCCGGCCAGCGAAAGGGTAAGGAAGGCTCGTTTCCCATTCTCGTATACAACCACCATCCCTTCCCCGTTGAAGCGATCGTCGAATGCGAGTTACAGCCCGCGTGGCCCGATCGCACCGACCAGTACGGTGTTCCGGCCGTAACGGCAGGTCGTCGACAACTCGCGGCGCAAGCCGAGCAAGAAGAGAGCAACATCAATGAAGACCATCGGAAACGGGTGGTGTTCGCGGCCAAGCTCGAGCCTGGGAAGATGAACCGCTTCGATTGCAGGATCGAGAAAAGGCGAACGAAGCCGATACCGAAGTTGCGCGAGCGGAACGGCAAATTCCGATTTCGCACTGACGAGTTGGACGTGGTCGTGAACGCGCGTACAGGGCTGCTGGACCGATATCGGGTGGATGGCATTGACTATCTGCGAACGGGCGCCGTGTGCCCCCTTGTGATGCGAGACAACGCCGATCCTTGGGGTATCACGGTGAGCCGATTCCGCACATCAGCAGGACGGTTCAAGCTGATGCGCCAAAGCGATGCGGCTCTTTTCTCTGGTGTTGCGGCCAAGCGCGCACGGCCGGTCCGCGTCATCGAAGACGGTCCGGTTCGATCTGTAGTCGAGGCACTGTTCAGGTACAACGACTCCACGATCTGTTTGCGCTATAAACTACCGCGCGTCGGTACCGAGGTTGCGATAGAAGTCCGTGTGTACTGGCTCGAGAAAGACAGAATGCTGAAGCTGTCGCTCCCGGCTACGTGGGAAGACAGTAAACTGACCGGCCAGGTTGCATACGGAGTCGAAGAACTGCCCAGCAACGGTAACGAGATGGTTGCTCAGAAGTGGGTGGCAGCAGTTTCGCGGAGCGCCGAACGAGCACTAACGGTGATAAACGACTGCACGTACGGCTGCGATCTCAAGAATGGCGAGTTGCGTCTGTCGATGCTGCGCAGTCCGGCGCATGCGTGTCATCCGACACTCTCCGGTCTTCCGCTGACTCAACAAGACCGCTTCACACCGCGCGTCGACCAGGGCGAGCACCTATTCCGATTCTGGCTGAACGGAGGTGAAGCGGCGGAGAGGCTCAATTCAGTCGACCGCGAAGCGCTGGCTCACAACGAGCTAGCGTTCGCACTGAGCTACTGGCCCTCGGGAACAGACGAGATGCCTCCCGACGGACCGAGACTCAGCGACGGAGCAGTTCAGCTAGTAGCGTTGAAGCGCGCCGAGGACGGACGCGACCTAATCGCCAGGTTGTTCGAGCCCACGGGTAAACCTCGGACGACGACATTTGCTGTGCCTGCTTGGGGTATCTCAATCGATGTGGCAATGAATCCATTTGAACTGAAAACGCTACGCATAAACCTCGAGACCTGTCGCTCACGTGAAGTGAGCTTGTTGGAGGAATGATGGCCGATACTGTCACGGTTGCTTTGATGGGCATAGGCGGTTACGGAGAGGCATACGTATCGGCCCTGCTGGACGAAAACCAAGGGAAGCGATGCAGGATC
>CAYTDU010001130.1:0-1885 GCA_964436395.1 uncultured Gemmatimonadaceae bacterium
CGTTATACTCGTCGGTCAGGAGCAGTGCCTGGCCGTTCGGATCGATGGCAACACCGTCAAACACGGCGTGATCGAGGGCCACTATGTCGGCGAGGGCCTCCTTGCTGTAGGTTTCGTTCCCATTGACCCACTTCCATTTGCTGTTGCGCGAAATGTGGGCGTTGAGAGAGATCATGGGGGTCGTTACCGCGTTCCACTCGTTCGGCTCAGAAAAACCGGTGTCCGCATCGACGTCATCGTATTTGCCGCTGCTGGCGATGCGACTGATGATGACCAGATCGGCTGCATTGAGTTCGTCGACCTTATTGGGATCCAGCTCCCACCAGTAGTGCCAATCCGGATTCAAGGTAATGTCGTCATCATTGGGATCGTATGGCCAGACCTCACCCTTGTAGTCGACCTCATGCCCCTGCGCTCTCAGCAGATTCACAAAGCCGGCATCCGCGGGCTCATTGGCGTCGAAGTCGTACTTCACATTGTCCGACACCCAAATGATCTTGGCCCCTTGCGCAACCGGGGCCAAGCCAAATGCCAGCACCAGAAGCACATAAAGCGTTCTTCTACACATGGTTGTCCTCCCTTCCTTAAAGTAACAGAACATATGCTTACAGAGCCGGCCTCGAGCACGCGTATTGATCCACCTTGGTGCCATGGTTTTGGCCGACCCCACCGTTCGCCAGGAGGCCGTTGCACGAGATTCCCCGAATCGTCCGCGCACGACCGGGTAGCGCTCTTAGTGACGATCAGTCATTCGACATGAGTGTTCTCCTCGCGCTTCGTCTTCCGTTAGACATGCCTCCTTTTAGCATTTGGTGCGGTCCTCTTCCTGAGCACGTTCGATACGGGCGGAAGGGCAGACTGGTCCTTAGACACTCTCCGCAAGCCCGACTCAGCGGTTGCACAGGTACATAAGAACAACTGGACCCCGCACGAGCCCATCCGTGCATCCGCGTTGCATCCTGGGTTTTTCTGACCGTCCAACGCCAGTGAATGAAGATCACACCCGTTATTTTATACTCCCTGCGGGTGACATTCAATAGAAATGCGCATCCATTTCCGTCGTTTTCCCACACCCTCTGGAGAGAGTCTGATTCTGGTCGCTCCAGACCAGCCTTCCGTCAGGTCTCCGGATTCCCCCCAAGGCTTTCTGGTGCTGACCAGAATTCGAGGGGCTGGGGTTTTTATAAACCGTTTATTGGACGGTCGTTATGGCATTAAGCGGTCTTGGATCGAGCGTCGACTCGGTCCCACCCTCCAGGAATCTTATTGCATGTGGACCGCGGGCCTGGTATAGTTAGATTGGCGTCAAACGTTGCGCTGTGGGTTTGCACAGTACCGGCGTCGGGGCCGAGGCGAGTTGCTGCGGACGACCTTGGTACAACATTTTGACGTGGAGTCGGAGGTTCCGGGCCAATAGATTCAAGCGGCGCGTGGTGTACCGTCGAACCGGCGCTTTGCTGGACGCCCGGATGATTATGCAGCAGCCTGAATAACCCGGTGCGCCCATGTCGGTTGTTGACCGACATCCCGCGCCGGCAGACGGAGCGCATTCTGTGTAGCAGCGGCACTTCTCGACAGAGGTCTTGATGTATCTGCTCGCGTACGGGTATCATGGTTGCGGCTCGTTCAGAAGGAATGGGTGGAAAGTGGCGATCGCCAGAGAGGCCGTGGTTGGCCAGATTCCTTTATTGAGACGACCGCTGTTGTTGTAGGGTCCACCGCTATCCCTCAGGCCATTTTCAGGTTGGAGAAGTCAGGCAACCTGAGTAACGTTAGCAGCGCTGGTCGTGTGATCGTACTCTTGGTGGATGAAACGTCATGAATGATACGAAGAATTCCAGGGCGTTCACGCTGATCGAGTTGCTGGTGGTTATCGCCATTATTG
>CAYTDU010001131.1:0-1881 GCA_964436395.1 uncultured Gemmatimonadaceae bacterium
CGGAAGTCACCTCCTACAGCTCCGGCAAAGTGGAACCCAACCTCGGTGTGGTGGGATTATCCGAGAGCCGGTCGTTTGTGATTGCCGACATACCGGGGATCATCGAAGGTGCACATTCCGGCAAAGGACTCGGAGACAAATTCCTACAGCACGTGGAGCGCACGAAGGTGTTGGCCTATCTCGTGCCGATCGACGGGCAGGACCCCCAGGCCGACTACGACATGCTGCGAAACGAGGCAGGCGAGTACGATGCCTTTCTCGCGAGGAAACCCCACGTGGTGGCGCTCACCAAGGCAGACCTGCATCCGCCGGAAGAAGGCATTCCAACCATTCGGGCCCCTGAAGCGGAAGCCGTGTTCGTCATCTCGGCAGCCACGAGGCAAGGACTGAAAGATCTCACCGAACAACTGTGGACGATGCTTTCGAGATTGGAAGACGAGCAGCCGGGTTCGGAGCCGCCTCTTTGAAGCAGAAAGACCTCGCATACGTAAACCTGGCGCTCGTCCCGGCCATAGGCAGAGCAAGGCTCGAGATATTGCTGGCTACGTTCGAATCGGCGGAAGAGGTACTCCGAGCGAGTCAAGCAGAGCTCGAGAAGGTACCGAACATCTCTCGCGCCGCCGCGACCGCGATTGCGAGTGCCGATCCGCATGCAGCAGAGAAGGTCTGCGGCAGGGCCGAGAGGGTCGGCGCAACCGTGCTATTGCCAACGGACTCACGATTCCCGCAGAAGCTACGTGAGATCCCGGATGCCCCGACAATCCTGTTTGTCCTCGGAAACCTCGAGTACCTGAACGCAGACTCGGTCGGGATCGTGGGGAGCCGGTCTCATACCAGATACGGTGCCGCCGCGTGTCGCCTCCTGTCGGCTGCCGCGGCGGAAGCGGGACTCGTGGTTGTCAGTGGCATGGCCAGGGGGTTGGATCGCCTGGCCCACGAAGCAGCGCTCGAGCAGGGTGGTGGCACGGTGGGAGTGCTCGGAAATGGGGTGGGCGTCGTCTACCCGGCTGCCAACAGGGCTCTCTACGAGCGTGTTGCGGTTGAGGGGTGTCTTTTGACCGAATACCCGCCCGGCGACAAGCCTCATGCCGGGAGTTTTCCCAGGCGCAACCGACTCATCAGCGGGCTGTCGCGTGTCACTGTCGTTGTGGAAGCAAGGGAGAGGTCTGGGGCTCTCATCACAGCCGAATGTGCGCTCAACCAGGGCAGGGAAGTGCTCGCGGTGCCCGGCCCAATCACCAGTCCCCTGTCACTCGGCTGCAACAGGCTCATTCAGCTCGGTGCCAAGCCCGCACTCGGGCCCAGGGATATTCTCGAAGAGTTCGGCCGCACAGTCTGTGACGCCCCGGCTGCGTCGATACCGTCAGATCTCACTGAAGCCGAACGTGACCTTCTCGACATTCTTGGGTTGGGGATCGAACAGATTGATGAAGTTGCGGCGAGAGCCAAGCGTGACGTGGGTGAAGCCCTCGCCGTGCTCACATCGCTCGAAATTCGCGGTCTCGTGACTCAGGAGCCGGGGAAGGTGTTTAGGATGGCGTACGGTGCGGTTGGCAGCGAATAGAACGATTCCAATGTCCAATGTCCAACACGGAATTTCCAATATCCAAGTGTTTGAGTCCGAGTCTGAGCATCGGCTGACACACCACAGTTTTGTCTTTAGCACCACTTGGCCATTGGACATTCCTTGTTGGACATTGGAAATTCCTTGTTGGACATTGGAAATTCCTGGTTGGACATTGAGACTTCGACTCTTCCTTCTCTCCCAGCCCTCCCTCTCTTTCTCCACAACGATCTCTCCCCCCACATGAAACACCTCTACATCCACGTTCCCTTCTGCTCTCGCCGCTGCATCTACTGCGACTTCTCAATAGCGGTCCG
>CAYTDU010001132.1:0-1876 GCA_964436395.1 uncultured Gemmatimonadaceae bacterium
GGGTACGGTCGCGAAAGAACACCAATTCGAACAGCTACGATCTGCGATTGACAGGATCGCAAAAGCGGGATGTAACGGTCCCCCAAAAACCGCCAACGGAAGCCTCGCTTCTTCGCAACGTGATTACCCGTATAAAAGAAGCGTTGCTGATCTTCCTCGCCCATCGCGGCGATCTGCTTCCGCGCGGTCTCGACCGCCGACCCCATAAGGCGCGCCGCGGCGATGTGCTTGGGCTCGCCGCTCGCGTAACAGTCACGCATCGATGCCAGCATTGTTGTAGCAGTCCTGTCAACGCTAGGCATTAGGACCAACCGCGTAACTATTACGCACCGATGCCGGCGTCACTATAGCAATGCTGGATGCGCTGGTTCGGCCTGAAGTCTTCATTGCTCTCGCGACTTGCGTCTCAGGTTTTCCCGGTATTCGGCCAACATTCGTCCTCGTTGCGCCGTCTCGCGGCGTACTGTCTCCACATCCAACCCGTTCGCTTCGGCGACGAATGCCTCGGCCTCCTCTGCAGTGTCGAATTTCTTGACGAGGTGGTAATCGATGTCCAAAACGATGTACTCCCCGATGATAAGGGCCTCGGTGTCGATCAGAAGGCGGCGCGGTTGTCTCTCGCTCATAGTCGTTAACTCTTCCGCTAATTGGCTTGTGCTTTAGCCCGCATCACTGTCTGGCACGCCCAAGAGGTTCAGCGATGAGGACACTGCCCGTAACTGCCGCAAATTGAGTTCGTCCCAGCTCAGTTCTTCATTCGGGCAGCCTTGCCTGGAGGCGCGATAGAGCGCGTACTCCGCATCTTCCCAGGTTTCGAAGAAGTCCAGATCACTCAGATCATCCAGCATGTGGAACGAGAAGTACTCCTTGCCCGGCTGAAAGCCCGCTAGGTACAACCTGCCTAACGCCCACCATTCATCTTCACTCTCATCCCGTTCTTCGGCCCAGTGTTCGGGTGGATAGAACGACCGAAGAGAGAGATTGTCGATGCCTTGACTCTGCAGGAATTGGTACTGATCTTCCGTAAACTGGTACGGCCCTTGAAGCCAGTAATCACCAACCCCGTATAGTCGCAATCCGTCGGAGGCGGCTGTGATGACGATTTCACACACCGATTCATATAGAATTCTCCCTCCCACGTGCTTGAGCAGCGCCAGACATTGTTCCTTCGTCAGCCGCCGATAAGCTGGCTTCGTCTTGTTGGGCAGCTTGTCAACTAGCTGAACACGCATTGACTACTTCCTTGTTATTGTACACCTTGATTTGCACGACTCCTCGACGCATTGTACCATTCAGACAGCACTTACGCCATCTGGAGGGGCAAAACAAAGCGATGAACGCGAGCCGGAATAGGCCGGTCGGCTCGCTTCGTTCGGCAACGTCAACTCCCGGCCGCGTTACGCAGCAGTGAGTCTACGCTCCCCTGTCGATCTGTTGGCCCGAGTACCAAGAGTCGAAAATCGCGTGCGCTCGCGATTTTGGCCGGCCGCCCGCGGACTCAAGTGCGCAGACGTTGCGCGGATCGGGTGACTGGCCAAATACTGGCCTATCCCTACAGTAGAACGTCGGTACAGCGATCAAATGGGCGTTCTTTGGACCGGGTCGGTATGATTAGACCTTTCGGGTCGAAGGAGGCCGTTTTTGCGGACTGTACGGTGCCTGAGACGTTGGATGATGGGCAGGATGGCGGCCGAGGCGTGATCGGCTTGCCGGCCAGAAAGCGATCTCGATTGACCCACAGCAGTTCGCTCAGCGAGGCCGCGTCCCGTCGGTCGGTCTTCCGTTTCTTGCGTTCTTCCGGCTGAATCAGGATCACTCGATGGCAACGGTAGTCGTTCAGCATTTGAATGAGCCAGTCGTTGAATCCGCACACCTC
>CAYTDU010001133.1:0-1872 GCA_964436395.1 uncultured Gemmatimonadaceae bacterium
GTCGCCGGGCCTGCCCGGTTTCTGTTTCCACCACCCAGAGTTCGATTCGATCGACAAGCTCGTGCGTGAATGCTACGTGCTCACCATTCGGTGCCCAGCGGACATTACGGATGCGCGGATTTGCGGGGAGCCCCTGAACCTCTGTCTCATTGCCGCTCATGTCCCGGAACCGGAGGCCGATTGAAGCCGTGCCGCGGCTTGGTCCGTTGTTCCTCGGGTTGATGCGAAGACCCGCCAAGCGTAATTCCGGCGCTGAAACCTCGGCGATGGAAGGAAGACTCGGCCGCAGGAGCAGAAGCATTGTGGACCGATCCGGACTCAGGCTAACTCCCGGGGTTCGTGGGGCATCAACCAACGCGATCAACTCGGGGGCAGGCAGGCGATACTCTGTACCCGTTTCCTGGGCTATCAAGTGGGTGATGGAAAGAAGGGAGAGGCACACAACGGCGAGGGTGAGATTCGCCTTTCGACGCAGCGCAGAGCCCATCACGGCTTACCGTCCTTCTGGGGTGGCTAGATGCGTGGAGAGTCAATCCACGCCCCCACGTTGCACGGCGAAATTGGAGTTGTCCAGACAATCGAGCAGCAACAGGCACGTTGTAGCTGTGCTCGCAGTCGCTCGGCCAGTCAGTGCCCAACTCGTCGATCTCACTGATGAACGTACCGCTGAGCAGAAATGGGTCAGAAGCATCAACGTCCATGATTTCATGTGGATAGCTTCGATCGCCCACGGTAAATCGGCTGGCCAAACGACTAGACAGATAGGTCGATTTCTCGGTGATTTCGCCGCGCCATCTTGGGGAGCTTCAGGATCACGCACGCTCGCCTCTTTCGTGAGGGGCATGTACCGCAACTACAACCTGTATGACAGTTTGGAGTTTGAATTGTTGTCGGAGTCGGAAACTGAGATTCGTTTCAGGATGAACGCTCCCTACGCAGCCAACTTCGGTGACGCCGGCGAATGGTACGGCGTAAGCGTTCGAGAATTCCCAAAGGTGCTCTTCCTCACGGGCGAGCACGTTGCTGACCACCTCGGATTTGACATGGACCACGAAGTTGGAAGTGACTGGATCGAGTTCACGGTGAAGACACGGTGAAGGAGTAGCCGTCACTCTGCTCATGTACTAGCCCCGAGCGTCAGTAACGTTCGGGGCTTTTGCTGGAACGGTGCCCTAGCCACCCACCCGGCTATCTCGTATTTTCGCACTGTCTTCTCCCTTTGGACCACAGGGAGCGCTAATGGTTGACGGTGACTCGTCGGAACGCCTGAAGACCGCCTTGGAGGACCGTGACACCATCGAGCGAGAGTCGGGAGCGGGTGGTATGGCTACGCTCTATGTGGCCAACGGCTTCAAGAATGATCGCATAGTCGTCATCAGGGTCATGCGTCCCGACCACCAGCGTAGTCCACGAGCACCGTCTTGGACCAACCGTGGGCGGATACACAGCCACCGAGACAGGCCGCTGCGTCTGGCACTAGCAAGATGCTCGAGGCACGGTTACGGACTCGATGAACGAGCCGAGGGAAAGTCGGCACACGGGACCGTGATGCCCCGGCTTAGGGAAGAGTCCGATGCTGCACACCTCAATCCGCGATCGTCCGCGGAGCTTTGGTTAGCTGGACGCGAGGCCCGAGTCGGGGGATGTTCAGACGCGCGCTGTTCAATAAGGGCCCGAACGCAAGCGAGAGCCGCTGACCCCCCTGCCAAGAGAACTCTCTCGTCTCATGCAAGCTTCGAGACCGTTGGCACTCCAGTACGACGCGCCGTGGGGTGCCTGGCAAGTACTGCGGCAAACGGAACACTTTGGTCGAGAACGCGTCTACTTCACCAAGCCGGGGCATTTGAAATTCCTGCTCTCGGGCGGGGCGGC
>CAYTDU010001134.1:0-1871 GCA_964436395.1 uncultured Gemmatimonadaceae bacterium
GAGTTCGTAGGCTGGGTGTCGGCAAACTCCGCCGACACCCAACGTTTATTCGAAATACCATCATTCCTCCGTCTCTCACAAGTCGGCGTGGTTCGCTGTGGTCGTCTCGTCGGCGGTCGTGGCGGCGTTGGGATTGGCGAATGCGCCAGGGCGCGCTCAAACCTGTTGGGGTGGTGTACCACTGATCCACTGAATCTCGCTGAGGGCACTGAAAGGCACAGCAGGCACCGAAAGGGTCAGTGGTTTGTCGTGGCGGCGCTGGGGTTGGCGAATGCGCCAGGGCACGCTCCGGTCGCAGGCCGTTCGTAGCGGTGCGCCTGCCGTGTTTGTTCCGTGCTTGACTATGGCCAAAGTTGACACCTAGTCGCGCTTGTATTATACTCCCCATCAAAGATGAGTTCCCGGATGGGAAGAGACCCTCATAACGTGAGTGGAGGTGTAGTATGGCCATAGAACTGAGCGAGGTACTGCCTCAAGTGGGCGCAGCGCAGGTGGACATCACCGTTCGCGTCTCGGCTACGCTCAACGTCACCCAGGTTGCTGCCCGGCGCAAGGTCAACGTATTCCTCCTAAACGAAATCGGCACTGGGTTGGGCAGTGATGCGCCCACACTGGTCATCCACAACGACCGGCTTTGCTGGCGCGTTCCGGTGATCTTGGCCCCGGCCCCCACGGGACGTCTTGGGCAAATTGGTCAGATCGACGTGGATGCGCAGAGCGGTGAAATCCTGGCCGACGACCAACGGATACGAGACATCATTGATCATGCCGAAAGACTGGTTGCCGGTTCCTCACTATAAACAGAGCGCCGACGGCCAATGCCTTCCGGCCTGCGCTCGTATGGTGCTAGCTTACCTGGGGCACGAATTGAAGGAGAGCCAGGTAGCCAAGAGGCTGCGCTCCTACTCATTTGGCACGCCTGCTCCCAACGTCCGCTACCTCGAATCACTCGGTCTGTCGGTAACGTACGGACCAATATCTCTATCTCGACTTTGCGCTCACCTGTAGAATGGTGTTCCCTGCATCGTGTTCGTTCAGGCCAGCGACCTGCCTCACTCCGACTCGGAGGGATTTCACGCGGTCGTCGTCATTGGGGTGAGTGAACAAACCATCTATGTCAACGATCCGGCTTTGGACAGCGGGCCTAAATCTGTTCCTCTCGACTACTTTATGCTGGCATGGTCAGAGTTTGAGTATGCATGTGCGGTCATCACCTCGTAGTGACATTTAGTGGGGTATCGAGCTTCAAAGCAGATCGCAATCCAACGATAGGCGTGTGGCAATAGCAGGGCGAAATTCGACTGGGTCGTGGCGGCGCTGGGGTTGGCGAACGCGCCAGGGCGCGCTCAAACCTGGCGGTCGCTGTACCGCTGATGGCGCTGGTATCCGCATAGTAAATATCTACCATCGTTCAGCGCGTTCCTCGATGACAATTTCGGATAAAGGCCGACCTACTGCCATTGCCTGTGCCAGTTCCGCGCGTCGAGCGGGCGAAATGGGCGCGGCTTGCTGTGACAGCGTATCGGCAAGCGGAGAGGTCAATCGGGCCTGGCGTAACGCCTGGACTATGGTCTCCCATTCCTGTTGCGCGGATACCCTTTTGGGTCGAATGACAATCTGTTGGTCTCGCTTGATTACTTCTATTTCTGTCCATCCCGCTACTGCTGCATGGGGCACCAATAGCCCTTCGGGAGTCATTTGCACAGCAATCGTCCTATTCATTTCTTTGCTCCTTCACCATCCTAACCTATCCCAAGTATACCGCGAGACGGCTGTTCCGTCAATTGGATGCGCATTCATCAGGAATAGGTAGCAAAACAGCGTGGCAAATCACAAGCAACTCGCTCCTTGGATGTCAGCAATGGGACACA
>CAYTDU010001135.1:0-1867 GCA_964436395.1 uncultured Gemmatimonadaceae bacterium
CGTTCGTTAGGCTTCGCCCCCTTATACGTCTCTTTGGCTTTGGCTAAAGTCCCTACAACCAACCCATCCAATTCACCTCGAGGTCCCCGTCGGACAAACAAGGTCACCAGCAGCGCGATCATGCCGCTTCCCACCAGCCCGAACAACGCCCTGGTGTATTTGAAGCCGCCTTCCGGATCGACGCCGTGAGAGAACGGAGTTATCAGCACCGGGAAGAGAATCGACAGCGCAACCAAGATCGATCCGCCGAGTAAGGTCCAGAAGGCTGCCGTTGGAGTAAAACGTCTCCAATACATGGCCAGGACGATCGCGACAACCATCGCAGGAGTGACACTCGCAGTGAACGCACCGTGAGCAACGTAGATCGAGTTGAATGACGCGAATACCGGGACTAGGACCAAGCCCAGCAAGGCTGCGGCGAGGGAGACGACGCGAGCTACTCCGAGGTAGTGTCTGTCGCTGGCGCCTTTGCGAACGTACGGTCGGTAGACGTCGTTCACGGCAACCGCCGAAACAGCGTTGATCAGTGTGTCGATCGTGGACATCAACGCCGCGGTGAGAGCCGCCATCACAAACCCGAAAACACCTGGTTGACAGACCCGAGACGCCACTTCGACAAACACTCCATTCGGATCTACGTCTGCCGGCAGCATCCCGTGGCTTACCATCGACCGCCCCAGCCAACCAGCGTTGGAAACCGCAAATGCTGCAAGCGGCATGAGTACGAGAATCAGGGCGAGGAAAGACTTCCTGGTTTCATCTACACTCTTGAGCGAAAGGAACCGAAGGATGAATCCCTGGTTCATCATATAGAGTGCGAACGTGTTGGCTACGCCGTCTTGCCAGAATATCCCCACGAAGTTGAAAGCATGCGGTTCGTTGAATTGTGCGAGAGGAAATTTGTGGAGCAACGGCAGACCTGCCCAGAACTCTCCCAACCCGCCCAACGCCCCCACTCCTAGCACAAAAAGCAGCAGGCCGGCTAGCAGCAGAATCACTCCCTGCGCCAGATCGGTCATGATGACCGAAGTCTGCCCCCCAACCGTGACGTATATGGCACAGATGACGGCCACGACGATCACCGACACGAAGATGTCGAAGCCGAGCATGGCGTTGATCGCCACACCCATCGTATAGAGGTTGATGCCGATGTAGCCGACCATGTACAACAACACGATGATCGTTGCCATGACAGCTGTACGGTCGTCGAATCGCTTGCGGAAATAGTCCGGTACTGAGAGGAACCTGTTGAAGTAGATGATCGGCAGCCAACCGAGCAACAGGAAGCTCATGACGATCCAGTCGTTCAGATACGACATCGTGGACGATGTTCCATACCGGAATCCGGCCGCCGAGTATTTGATGAAGCTGTATGAGCCCACCACCGTTGCCACACAGCTGAAAGTGATCAGCCACCAGGAGAAGCGCTGGCCACCCATGAAGAAGTCTTTTGTGGAGCGAGTGAACCGAGCGAAATAGAAGCCGAAGCTGAATATCAGGACGAAATATCCAACAACCACCCAGTAGTCGAAACGAGTTCCAACGATTGCAGTAGAGTCCATGACTGCGCTATCCGGTCACTGCCGCGAAAAGATGCCAGGTGGTTTGCATCAGGAGGTAGAACACGAACGCCAGTAAAACGGATAGCAACAGACGGCGGTCGCGGCGCCTGCGGCAGGAGAAGTCACCAGCTCGCCAGGGAATCACCAGCCCAACAGCGAACAAACATCCTCCGACAATGAACTGATATAACAGAGGCGTTGCGTCCATTCGTGCACCTTTCGCTCAACAAAGTCCGCCGCACCTTAGGCTATTGGCGGGCAAATCGACTCGCCCCAATATCCCCCGCCGTACCACAAAGTGAAAG
>CAYTDU010001136.1:0-1865 GCA_964436395.1 uncultured Gemmatimonadaceae bacterium
TTCACTGGATCCCAATGTGCCCATTGTCGGTATGAGCACCATGGGCGATGTGCTATCGGGTCAAGTTGCCCGGCCAAAGTTCTTAATGACGTTGCTTGGGGTATTCGCACTCTTAGCGCTTGCGCTCGGTGCGATCGGTGTGTACGGAGTCATGTCTCACGCGGTAGCGCAACGCACCAACGAAATTGGCATTCGCATCGCGTTGGGTGCACGTGCTGGCAACGTCACCATGATGGTGGTTCGACAAGGAGTGTTGCTTGCAATGTTCGGCGTGGTTGTTGGGCTGGTCGGAGCCTTTGCCGCGACTCGCCTCATGGCCGGAATGCTTTTCGAGGTGAGCACCACCGACCCGTGGACGTTCGCGGCGGTATCGATGCTGTTGGTCTTGGTCGGCCTTGTTGCGAGTTACTTACCGGCTAGGCGAGCGAGCAGAGTAAACCCGATCGACGCGCTGAAGGTCGAGTGACTTGACCACACACTCACGTTCTAGGCTCGTCTGAGAGAACACTCCCCGAAGAACAACTCAGAGAGGCGCGACCCGAATCGACTGACGATCCGGCAGCGCCTCGTCTATCCAGCGGCTCTGCTCGTACCGCATTTAACAACCACTCAATGCGTAATAACGATGCAACTCCCCACCTGTCAGATCGTCATTTTGTCGAGCGCGCAAACTGGAGAAGCGTGGTGTTGTTGACATTCAACTCAACGAGGAGGCGTATCGTGGAAGCTTTGGGCAAGAAGGAAATGGTGGAGTTGGAAGGTGGGGGGGGACTTGGTACGGCGTGTGGTGCTGCTACCGCATTCAATCTCGTCATGATCGCGGTCAGCCCCATTTTCGCATTGTACCTGGCAAGCAAGACAATTGGCGTGTGTGCAATCGAAGCCGCAGTCACATGAACCTGTGGCCGCTTGAATCAATCTCATCAGACGTGGAGGTGGCATGACGACTCTAAGCGCAATCGAAATGCAGAAACTGGGCGGCGAAGGCTTTTGGCAAGGTGTGGTCTGCGGTGCGGCTGCAGGACTGGCGGTGGGCCTAACGATCAGTCCAGAGCCGTACTCGAAGCTCGTCGTAACATCCGCATGGGTAACTGCCTTGGGCGCCTGCGGAATCGCTGTTACCTGACAAACACACCACACATCGGGGCGGTTTGACAGCCGCCCCCAAAACCGCCCACATGCTCGGGCACCACATACTGTTGAGAACACAAGGAACCATATGCAGGTAACAGTCAGACAGTTCCTGGAGGCGGTTCAGATCGGCTGCACTCTTGCTCGTTGGCGTACACGCAATCACATCCGCATGCTAGAACACCTGGTGCGCCACACGTTACATGGCAAGTTGGGTGTTGCTGCGATAGTCACCATGACAGCGATCTTAGCACAGATCACCACCGGCGGGTTCCTCGCGACAATCCCCGAATCAACCGCTGGATTGAACGGACTCCTATTCGTTGCACACCTATGGCTCGCAATACCACTCGCTTTGATGCTGGGGTGCCAGCTTGCCAAAAACTTCATCAAGGAACGGGAAAAGGAACCACTGGTTGCACATCCAACCCATTTCGCGGCACTGGCCCGGCATCGTACAGTCACTTCGCTCCCGCTTGCGTCGATCATCTTCACCTGCATGTTTTTCGCCTACTTCTGGCAGCCACTTGCTGCCAGACTCGACCGTCTCTGGCTAGCAATTCCCGTTCATCTAGTGTCGACCGGGCTCTTGGTTCTCGCATCCGCAATCCTGGTGGGATTCCTGGGTCGACGAATACTCCGGGTGGGTGCAAAGCGGGGCATTCGAAATGCCGATCTATACGTGAACATATCCGGCGGTGTTTCGCTAGCCGTTTTTGTGATGCTGCTCCTTA
>CAYTDU010001137.1:0-1863 GCA_964436395.1 uncultured Gemmatimonadaceae bacterium
TCGATGATCCGATCACTACGATTTTCGGCGAATTCGAGCGCGTACTGCCTCGCTTTCTCGACATCGAATGGAACGTGCGGCAAGAGATCGATCTTGTTGAGTACCACGTAACGCGCCTCCTGGAACATCTTCGGGTACTTGAGCGGTTTGTCCTCACCTTCGGTAACTGAGAACACCACCAACTTTGCTTGCTCGCCGAGATCCCAGCTGGCCGGGCAAACCAGATTGCCAACATTCTCGATGAACAGAAGTTCCGTTGATGCCAGGTCAATTCTTTCGAGCGCCGTCTTGACCTGTCTAGCATCCAAGTGGCAAGCCCCTCCCGTGACAACAGCCTGAACGAGCTTGTCTGTGCGCTTGGCGAGGCGCTCTGCGTCGTTCTGAGTCTGTACGTCTCCAGTGATGACTGCCATCTGAATCCGGTCGTCGAGTTCGTCGAGCGTACGTTCCAGCAATGCGGTCTTTCCCGCACCTGGTGACGAGACGAGGTTGAGCGCAAGAACTCCATGTTGTTGGAGCAAGCTCCTGACACCTGCCGCTAGCTTGTCGTTCTTAGCCATCACGCGTTCGCGTACGTCAATCGTCCGGACCGTCATCCTCTACCTCCAGGTGTGTTACCCGCAACACGTTCCCGCCCACCCGTGCGATCTTCGGTATCGCTTTGCCGAATGGAGGTTCTGACAAGAGCACCTCCATGCAGAACTCGAGGTTGTCTATTTCAACGCCCGCCTCGTCGCCGACCTCGAGTCCCACGACGAGCACGGTGGCCAGCTTGTCACGGCCAACGTGGTCTTCGGCAATGCCACACACTTCCATCGCGATGCTCATCTCATGCATGGTCGTCTAAATAATCTATGGGAATCCTTACTGCAAACGCAGGTGAGGGATAACCGAACCGGATACTCCCACCCCTGAAATACTCTGTCACTGCACCATTCGGCCGGTTCGCTGCACGGTTGTGGTTGACGCGCAAGCGGATCGCCAATTTGTTCGCCAAGGGATCACGCGAATTAGCGCTGAGCGTCCCGCACGCGAAGCCTGCTGCACACTGGCATACGGGAGGGTGAGCCAGAATGAAGATCATACGTATAGCGACTTCGCTGCTGGCGCTCGGTGCTTGTTTCATCTGGTTGGTGTATCGCCCATGGGCCATGAACTGGGGGGCCACGGATGTGGAGATCACGCGGGCGATGCCCGGCGATAGCATCATTGCGGAAGCTACATTCAACGCGACTCGAGCCGTTACCGTCAACGCCGCACCGGAACACATCTGGCCTTGGTTGCTGCAATTCGGCTATAAACGCGCGGGGTTGTACAGCTACGACGCGTTGGACAACGATGGAATCCCCAGTGCGGAGCACATAATCCCCGAGTTCCAGAATCTCCGTCTCGGTGACAGCATCCCGATCGGACCTGGGTTCTTCATCGCAGTGGAAGTGCTCGAACACGGCCGCGAAATGCTGCTTGTGTTTCCAGATTGGGCGGAAGCCACGTGGGCGTGGGGGCTCTATCCGGAAGGTCCAAATCGAACGCGCCTCGTGACGAGATTGCGAGGTCGGCCTCGCGGGTGGACGCGGATCTTCGTGGATCTCGGCGAAATCTTCCCGATGCGCAAGTCGATGCTCGGCATCAAGCGACGTGCTGAGCGGTTGGCGCTACAGCAATCTCAGCCCGATGGATGCCTGCTGAGCCGGTCTAAATCGTTTCGTCTTACGCTGCGCCTGGCAGAAATAGGCCGGCGTCTTCTCAATGTTTGGCCACGCTTTCCCTGACCAATAATCGTGGAGGAATATTCCATGACTATCTCTGATCCTCCGCGCTTCAAGACGCCGCTCCTCGTTATTGCGGCATTGATTCTCTTTT
>CAYTDU010001138.1:0-1860 GCA_964436395.1 uncultured Gemmatimonadaceae bacterium
GCTCATCGCTGCGCCTTGATTCCGACTGTTGGCTTACCCCGATATTTTTTGCCGCACCCACACCATCCTGGACGATGAGGTAAAGGTTCGGAACCAGAACTAGTGTGATACACGTGGCAAATATGATCCCATAACCCAGAGACAGGGCCATCGGGATCATGAATCGTGCTTGCCTCGAGGTTTCGAAGATCATCGGTGCAAGCCCACCGAACGTGCTGAGAGTAGTGAACAAAATCGGGCGAAAGCGACGCATGCCCGCAGCGAGAACGGCTTCTCTAGATGGCTTCCCAGCCCTTTCTTGCTCGTTGGCCTCCGTGATGAGAATCAGAGAGTCGTTCACGACAACACCTGACAGAGCCACAATTCCCATAATGCTGATGATGCTCATGCCATAGCCCATCACGACATGCCCTAAGATTGCTCCGACCACTCCGAAGGGCACCGCGATCAGAACAACAAACGGTTGGACGTAGCTGCGGAAGGGGATGGCGAGTAGCGCGTATACGACCACTAGAGCGAGCAGCCCCCCTCTAAGCAGAGCACGCATTGTGTCGCGCTGGTCTGCCTGCTGACCTTCGAAGCTGTAGCGCAGTCCAGGGTAACTCGCCACCAAACTCGGCAATACTGTTTCTCTCAAAGTCGTCTGAACGTTGGAAGTGTGCTCGTAGGGTTCGATGTTGCAGGTCACCTGCACAGTCCGGCGCCCATCACGCCGGTTGATCGCGGTGTATGCACGTCCTCGTTCCACCGACGCTACTTCCGACAGTGGCACCCATGTGCCCGCCGGAGTGCTCACCAAGAGATTCTCCACGGCGGATTCGCGGATTCGCTCCTCCCTTGGGAACCGAACCAGGACTTTGACTTCATTCCTGCCCCGTTGTTGACGAATCGCCAATGAACCGTAGAATGCCGCGCGAACCTGGCGAGCGATTGATTCTGCGGTCAAACCCACGGCCCGGCCAGCGGGTAGTATCCGAAAGTCCAATTGTTCTTTGCCCGGGCTGTAACCGTCATCGATATCCCTGGTTTCAGAAAACTCGTCCAGTTCTGCACCCAAATCAGCACTTGCCAGGTCTAATGTCTCTATATCCCTGTGTGACAGCTCCACTGTCAGGGCAGGGCCGGGACGAGGCCCTCCACGATCCGCTTCAAATCGAAGCATCTGGAGGCCTGGTATCGCTCCGGTAGCTTCCCGCCAGAGGCTGCTGAACTCAAACGTGTCCAACGGCCGCGTTTTCGGGTCCGTCAAGAACGCCGTCACTTCTACACGGTTCTCGTCGATACTACTCGCCACCCCACTCGCCATTTGCTCACCACCGTTTTCTGCGATCAGCCTCTCGGCCGCCCCAGAAATTACCGCAGTTACACGCCGGACATCGGCGATCGGAGTTCCGTAGGGCAGGAGCGCGGTTACCACGGCTTGATCCGCTTCCACCCGCGGCATGAGGATGAATCCCATCCGACCACTTGCGGCATAGGCCAATACGAGCATGAGCAGGACTGTGCCAAGCGCCAACGTATACCAGCGGTGTTCGATCGAATAATCGAGGATGCGTGCATAAGGGCCGTCGATGAAGCGTCGGAGCCACTCAGCAATACTGTCTCTGAGCTTCTGGAGAATATCCGCCCTACCTCTGTCATCCCGGCCAGCACCATGACCTAGGTGGGCCGGCAGAATGAACAGTGCCTCCACCCATGAGACCACGAACACAGTAATCACTACCATTGGAATGGAGAACCAGACCTTCCCCATGAAGCCGGGGACAAAGGCGAGAGGCAGGAATGCCACAATGTTGGTCACGATGCTGAACGTGATGGGAACGAATACTTCTTGAGCCCCCTTGACGGCAGCTGGCAGCA
>CAYTDU010001139.1:0-1855 GCA_964436395.1 uncultured Gemmatimonadaceae bacterium
CATCATCGTGATATCCGGTCTCAAGTGTGCAACGTCGATTCACGCACAAGTGGCAAGCACCCAGTTTCAGATCGACATCGACTCTACCGCTCACCAGACGTATGGCCTGTACTATCCGGTGACCTACATGTTTCAGATCCCCATCGGCTCAAGCGGACTGATGGCTCAGTACCGGCACAACGTCAACGATCCCTGGATCACCCTGGAGGAGCGGACCTCCTCCGATTTCTTCAATGGCATCAATGCTGTTCGCTTTGACTATGTCAACAATGTCGCTTACGTGAGCGTGGCCTTTGTCCTGGACTCCGACAGCATTTTCATCCGTGTGTTGGACGGTCAGACGGAAGTGACACTGACGTATCTCGACATACCCCTCTACTACGACGACCGCCACGCGGCGGTCACCGTGACGCTGGATGATGTAGCTACTTGGAGTACCGACGGCTTCAACGATGCAATAGCTGCCCTGAACGCCAGGCAAGTCTACCATACAGTGGGTATCATCACCGCCGAAATGGATCCGCAAGCTGTCCAGGTTTGGATTGACCAGGGTTACACCGAGGCGGCATCACACACGCGGACACATCCGTGCAGCGAAGCTGAATACCTGGCTGGTGGTGGTTACGTCGTCGAGATCAGCGGCAGCCGGGATGATATTCTCAACAACCTGACACTCCCTTACCCGTACGTGCCCGCTTTCATTGAGCCATGCGGTTTTGGGCCTCCCGAGGTGCGACAGGCGGTGGTCGAGGCCGATTACCTGGCCCATCGGATAGCGGACTCTGACGGCGAATCTTTTGCCTCCTGGGGGGGCGATGGGAGCTACGAGCGCGTGGCATATACCTACGGCACAGCGAACTGGTCAAATGGTGGCTCGGCGGCCCTCAGAGACGAGGCCAATGCTATCTTTGACAGTGTCTACACCAACGGAGGCATCTATAACCTAGAGGACCACCCGTGGGGGGGGCTTTGGACTGAAGGGCCATACCTGACCGAACACATCGACCATATCGCCGGTCGGAACGATGTCTGGTATGCAGGGTTCGGGCATCTGTATCTGTATCACTACGTCCAGGAGCGCGGGCAGGTCACCGTCACCGCACTGCCGAGCGGCACCCCCACCCCCGCGCCCACCAGTACACCGGTGCTGCCGACCGACACGCCAACAGCGACGCCAACCAACACACCGGTGCTGCCGACCGACACGCCAACGGCGACGCCAACCAACACACCGGTGCTGCCGACCGACACGCCAACGGCGACGCCCACCAGTACACCGGTGCTGCCGACCGACACGCCAACGGCAACGCCCACTAGTACATCGGTGCCGCCGACACCGACGGTAACGCCAACCCCTATGGCGTCTGTGGAGGTAAGGGTGGCTCAATCCTCCTCCGATGCCGAGGAACGCCTCACTGATGGTGGCATGTACCTGATCGGCTCCGACCTGGAGTTGACCCATGATCCGGACTACAATGGGCAGCAGATCGTCGGCATCCACTTCGAAAACGTGACCATCCCCCGAGAGGCTATCATCACCAGAGCCTACATCGAGTTTGAGACAGACGAAACCGATACTGAAGCAACTTCGCTCACGTTCTATGGACAGGCGATTGACCATGCTCCGACGTTTGCCTCCGCCGCTGGCGACATCTCTGGCAGAAGTAGAACGACGGCTTCCGTTGCCTGGGAGAACGTGCCAGCGTGGAACACCGTCGACGAGAAGCATCAGACGCCCGACCTGGCTTCCATAGTGCAAGAGATCGTCGACCGGAGTGGCTGGTCGAGCGGCAATGGGATGGTATTCATCATCACGGGTTCGGGGCAGCGAACAGGCGAGGCTTACGACGGCGAA
>CAYTDU010001140.1:0-1854 GCA_964436395.1 uncultured Gemmatimonadaceae bacterium
TCCAATATCCAATGTCCAATGGCCAGTGTCCAATGTCCGAGTGCGTGGGCGGTGTCAGCGACGAGGCGCGCACCCTTGGACATTGGATAGTCCGTGTTGGATGTTGAACACTCGCCACTCTCGTCTCTCCCTCGTCTTGGCTGTACCTCCTACATTTCTCAGACAATGAAAGCAGCGATTATCACCCGCCCAGGCGGTCCCGAAGTCCTCGAGATCCGCGATGTTCCCAAGCCTGAACCGAGTGCCGGCCAGGTGCGCGTGCGAGTACACGCTTTCGCTCTGAACCGGGCTGACATGCTGCAATGTAGGGGAGCGTATCCTGCTCCTCCCGGTTGGCCTCAGAACATCCCGGGGCTCGAGTATGCCGGTGAGATCGAGACAGTGGGCCCAGATGTAGAAAACATTGCAGTCGGCGATCGAGTGATGGGGCTCGTCGGTGGCGGATCGTACGCCGAGTATGTCGTGACACCGGCGCTGCACACCATGCCGATTCCTGACGTTCTGTCATTCGAGCATGCGGCCGCAATCCCAGAAGCGTTCATTACCGCATACGACGCTCTCGAGAGGGTCGCGCTGGCGTCGGGCGAGTGGGTTCTGGTGCACGCGGTTGGTAGTGGGGTGGGCACCGCGGTCGTGCAGTTGGCAAAGGCACGCGGGGCAAACTGCGTCGGGACGAGCAGGACCCCGAGGAAACTCGAACGAGCGACTGAATTCGGCATGGACACCGGCATCGACTCCACCAAGGACGACCTGGTTTCAGTAGTCCAGCGTGTGACTGGTAGCGGTGTCCATACGGCTGTTGACCTCATTGGTGGAGAGCAGTTCACGCAGACTTTGAACGCGATGGCTCCTCGCGGTCGGCTCGTGCTCGTAGGGCTCACAGCGGGCCGGCGCGCCGACATCGATTTGGGAGTTCTACTCAGCAAACGGCTCCGAATTGAGGGCACAGTGCTGCGGTCTCGGTCGGAAGACGAGAAGACCGAGATTACGAGAGCTTTCGTGGACGCCAACCTGTCTATGCTAGCCAACGGTGTCTTGACGCCCGTTGTCGACCGAGTATTCGACATTGCCGACGTACGTTTGGCCCTGCAACATCTGGAAGCGAATGTCAGTTTTGGGAACGTGGTTGTGAGAGTCGTGTAGGAGAAACGCATGACTCGCAAGGTTCGGTTCATGAAGAGACTCGCAGCTGGTTTCCTGATCCTACTCGCCGCGTGCGATGCCTTCTCGGCTCCGGAAGTCACCGAACCGCTGACAGAAGATGCCCTGCTCGAGCATCTCGACTACCTCGCGGGCGACAGCCTGTATGGACGAGGATCGGGGACGGAGTACGAGCTCGAGGCGGCACAGTACATCCGCGACGAGTTTGAGGACTATGGCCTGGTGCCGGGAGTGGCCGGGTGGCTCCAGCCGTTCACGTACGAATTGGGATCAGGTCGCGTGCAATTGGAGACGTCGCAAAATGTATTGGGCGTGTTGCCTGGGCGGGGCTCTTTGAGCGAGCAGTGGGTGATACTTGGCGCGCACTACGATCACATCGGTTTCACACGAGTGTCGTCTGACTCGATCGTTATTTACAACGGTGCCGACGACAATGCGTCAGGAACTGCACTCCTCTTGGAAGTAGCTCGGTATCTCTCCCACTATTTCAATGAGGGCGAAACGCAATCTTCTGATCGGCGTTCGCTGATGTTTCAGGCATACGGATCTGAAGAAGTTGGTCTCCGCGGCTCCATACACTTTGTGAGCAATTCCATCATACCTCTCGACAGCATTACAGCCATGCTAAATCTGGATATGGTTGGGCGGCTTCGCGATGGAGATCTGATGGCGATTGGAGGAACCAGCTCGCCA
>CAYTDU010001141.1:0-1854 GCA_964436395.1 uncultured Gemmatimonadaceae bacterium
CGATCGACAAACGCTTCCTTGATCGCGACGGGCAGCTCGTACGGTGATTCGTTCTGATTGAGCTTGATCGTGTGGGGTGGCGTGGCCACGCTGTAGCCCTCAAGCTCCAGCACCTCGGGCTTGATCAGCTTCAACACGTCGTTATCCATCGTTGGCTCCTCTTCGAATCCTGACCGCTGCGGCATGAGCAGTGAAGCCCTCATGCTCGGCCAGTGTTTCCACCTGATCGGCAAGGGCTCCGAAGCCCTCCCTGGTGGCGTGCAGGTAGTTCATGCGCTTTGTGAAGTCGGCCACGCCGAGCGGCGAGGCGAACCGCGCCGTTCCGCTGGTCGGCAGCACGTGATTGGGACCGGCTCCGTAGTCGCACAACGGCACAGGGGAGTACTCGCCGAGGAGAATCATCCCGGCGTTTCGCAGTCGAGGAAGCACGTCGAGCCAGTAATCGACCATCACCTCCAGATGCTCCGGCGCGATCCGATTGATGAGCGCGATCCCTTCCTCCAGATCGTCAACGATGAGGATCGCCCCCCGGCCTTCAAGGCAGGCGGCGATCACGTCTTTCCTTTTAAGATCCGCAATCTGTCGGTCAATCTCTGCGTTCACCGCTTCGGCCAAGCTCTGCGATGGCGTGACGAGACACGCTGTTGCCAGTGCGTCGTGTTCGGCCTGCGAGAGAAGATCGGCAGCGATGGTTGCCGGACTGGCGTCTCCATCAGCCAGCACAACGATCTCGCTCGGCCCGGCCAGGGAGTCAATCGCCACGTCACCGAACACCAACCGCTTAGCGACGTTCACGTAAGCACTTCCCGGACCGACGATCTTGTCGACCTTGGGAACCGTGGCCGTTCCGTAGGCGAGGGCCGCTATCGCTTGTGCGCCACCGACACGATAGATCTCGTTGATGCCACACAGTGCGGCGGCAAAAAGCACAGTGGGATCCACTCTCCCATCTTTCTTTGGCGGAGTGATCATGGGGATTCTTTCCACCCCGGCGAGGACAGCTGGAACGGCGTTCATCAACACCGTTGAGGGATAGGACGCCTCGCCACCCGGCACGTAGACCCCGACCGCCTCGAGCGGTCGCACCAACTGACCGAACGTTGTGCCGTCCTGTTGCACGTGCCAGGATTGCCGAATCTCGTGCCGATGGAAGGCCTCGATCCGCGCCTTCGCCGCCGCAATGGCCGCCTTGGCGGTAGGGTCCACAGCTTCTGCAGCCGCTTCTATCTCCCGTTCGGCGACCTTTAGCTCGTCAGGCAAGAGGGTGACCCCGTCGAATTCCTTCGTAAAGGCAAGGAGCGCGCCGTCCCCCTTCTCACGCACGGCTTCGAGGATCTCACGGACACGGGGTTCCACGGCACGTTCATCGGAGGCTCGATCGATGAGTCGTGCGATCACGTTTTCGGATGCCGGATCATTCGTAGACAGGATTCTCAACATGCGATTGCCTCCGATAACTTGTCTATAAGGGCGCTGATCTCCTTTAGACGGATCTTGTGGCTGGCGCGATTGACGATCAATCGAGCGCTCGCCTTGGCGATCTCGGCAATGGGGACAAGCCCATTCTCCTCAAGCGTCCTTCCGGTCTGAACAAGGTCGACGATCATCTCGGCTAGACCCGTGATCGGCGCAAGCTCCACCGACCCGTAGAGCTTGATCGTCTCGACCTGGATTCCGCGGCTGGCGAAGTATCGCTTGGTGAGATTCGGGTATTTTGTCGCCACCCGATGCACGGAATGCAGCGGAAGCCCGTCTCCGGCCCTGTCGCGCGGTGCCGCCAGCACCAAGCAGCAGTTGCCAAACCGCAGCTCCAACGGTTCGTGTACGTCGTGATCCTCCTCCATCAACACGTCG
>CAYTDU010001142.1:0-1849 GCA_964436395.1 uncultured Gemmatimonadaceae bacterium
GATTTGCGTTTGTGTGAGTGGTGCGACTGCCCGATCTACCAACACGAAGGAGATGTGTGATGACTACAGCAGAACTTGCGCCAGTGGAATCTCCGGGTGCTGGGCGCCGGAATGTCGGGGTGGATGTTTACACCGCTGCCAGAGAACGCATCAAGTGGGTATTCGACAACTTTGAGCGCGTCTATCTCAGCTTTTCGGGCGGCAAAGACTCTGGCGTGCTACTCAACCTGGCATTGCAGCACATGGAAGAAACTGGAGAAACCCGGAAGCTCGGCATCCAGATACTCGACAACGAAGCCAACTACGAGCATTCGCTGGAGTTCATGCACCGCATGATGCGTCAACACGCCGAGAAGCTCGATATCTACTGGTGCTGCATGCCGATCACCCTCCCCTGCACCGTGTCCAGTTACGCAGTTGATTGGCAGTGCTGGGGTGAACACGACAAAGACCGTTGGGTACGGCCTATGCCAACGGACCCGTACATCGTGAACATCGACAACCACCCGTTCGACTTCTTCCGCGAAAACATGAACTACGACGACTTCTGGGACGGGTTCGCTGAGTGGTACTCCCAGGGGAAATCGTGCGCCAACCTGATCGGCATCCGAACAGCCGAGAGCCTCAACCGATTCCGGGCGATCATGAACGAACGCAAGGAAACCGTTGGCGGCAAGATGTGGACGAAACGAAACACCGCCCACACATACAACGTGTATCCGATCTATGACTGGCGCACTGAGGACATATGGATAGCGAACGCCAAGTTTGAGTGGGACTATAACAAGCTCTACGACATCTTCTGGAAGGCCGGCGTACCGGTAGCGAAGATGCGGGTCGCATCGCCGTTCATGTCGGAGTCGAAAAGTTCACTCGGCCTCTACAGGGTGATTGACCCGCACACTTGGGCGAAATTATGCGCCCGCGTGCAAGGCGCAAACTTCGTCGCCCACTACGGCAAGCAGTTGTCCTACCGAAGCTTTACCCTCCCGGAGGGGCACACCTGGAAAAGCTTCACCCGGTTCCTACTGGACACCTTGCCGAGAGAGGTGGCCGAAAATTTTAGGTCGCGCTTCATCCAATCTATCCGCTACTGGGCGCGGGTGGGGCGTGGACTGCCCGACGGAATCATCGCTGATCTAGACCGCATCGGGGTTTCCTACAGAATCAACGGAACAACCCCACACGGCGGTAACCAGCTACGGCGCGTGGCGATTACGCGGCCACCCGATCACCTTGATGCGTTGAGCGCCCACCCCAGCATGGTTACAAGCTGGAAGCGATTTGCCATCACCATCCTGAAGAACGACCACACCTGTAAGTACCTCGGGTTGGCGCCAACCCAGGAACAGCAAGCCCGACAGAAACAGATTCAAACCAAGTACCGGTCCCTCAATACCAGGAGCAGAGAACAGTGAAAGTCATTAACGGCAGTGAACTTGACCAGAGTCGGGTCATGGAATTCACCCCAGGCGGTTTCTTCTCTCACCGGTTCCTCTTGGAAGAGGACGGTATGGGCTACACGATCACCCGCACTGTGATCCCGGCTAAGGGGCCGCAGCGATGGCACTATCCGCAGCACTTGGAAGCGTGCTACTGCGTTGCCGGCGAGGGGGAGCTGGTCGATCTCGGCACCGGGGAACGTCACCGGATCACCCCGGACACGGTTTACGCCCTCGATAAGAATGACGAACACACCTTTGAGGCCATCGGTGGTCCGGTAACACTGATCTGCGTATTCACGCCGGCCCTCCACGGAAACGAAGCCCACAAGGAGGGGCACAGCTACAGCACCGGTTACCGCAGCCCGGTCTACAACGTGCGTTCTGTTCCCATCGACAAGGTCACC
>CAYTDU010001143.1:0-1848 GCA_964436395.1 uncultured Gemmatimonadaceae bacterium
AAAGACGCGTAGGAGAGAACTCTCCCAACTTGTGGCCCACCATGTTTTCCGTGATATACACGGGAATGAACTTGTTGCCGTTGTGAACCGCGATGGTATGGCCGACGAACTCCGGAATGATTGTCGAAGCACGCGACCAAGTCTTGAACACACGCTTTTCGTTACGCTCGTTGAGCTTCTGAATCTTCGCAACTAGCGATTCCTCAACGTACGGCCCTTTCTTGATGCTCCTAGCCATCAGCTCGATTCCCTCACTTGGTCGATTTGCCGCGTTTCCGGCCGCGGACGATGAGCTTGGTACTCGCCTTCTTCTTGTCGCGCGTCTTTCTACCTTCCGGTTTGCCCCACGGTGTGACCGCAGGGCGACCACCGGCAGCTCGCCCTTCACCACCACCCAATGGATGGTCGACAGGGTTCATGGCCACACCACGAACCTTTGGACGCCGCCCTAGCCACCGGGTTTTTCCCGCCTTGCCGATGCGAATCAACTCGTGCTCGGGATTTCCAACCGAGCCGATCGTGGCCGAGCACTCTGCTCTAACCATTCGCACTTCACCGCTGCGCAACTTGAGCGCAACGTTCTTGCCCTCTTTAGCCACCACCTGTGCACCTGTGCCCGCGGAGCGACAGATCTGAGCGCCCTTTCCAACCTTCATTTCGATACAATGAACCGTTGTTCCGAGCGGCACCTCTGCAAGTGGTAGAGAGTTACCTGTACGAATGTCTGATCCGGGCCCTGACACTACCATGTCGCCGGCTTCGAGTCCACGTGCGTGCGGTATATAGGTCTTCTCACCATCTGCGTATTGCAGCAATGCGATCCGAGCTGTCCGATTGGGATCGTACTCGATCTGGACCACCTTGGCCGGGACACCGTGCTTGCGGCGCTTGAAGTCAATCTTCCTGTAGCGTCGCTTGTGCCCACCTCCCCTGTGGCGCATGCTGACATGACCGTGGTGGTTGCGCCCACCGCTCTTCTTAAGGGGTCCGATCAGCGACTTCTCGGGCGTGGACCGTGTTATCTCCGAGAAATCAGACACGGACCTCTTGCGAGTACCTGGGCTCATCGGTCGGAATTTTCTGATACCCATGTCTCTAACCCTCGAAGATCTCGATTGAGTCGCCTTCCTGCAGCGACACGTATGCTTTCTTCCACCGTGCGCGTGTGCCCTTGGTTCTACCCATGGAACGGATTCTCTTGCGCTGCTGGGCGGTGCGAATCTTCTTCACTCTAACGTCGAACAGGTGTTCGATGGCTTCCCTGATTTGCGGCTTTGTAGCCTTAGGGTCGACCATGAACGCGTATTCCTGCCGTGCTCCATATGCAGCCGACGACTTTTCAGTAACGACCGGTCGCACAAGGGCATGATACAGATCAGGCATCGTCGCCATCCTTAGGCTTGGCATCGGCCTTCTCTGTGGCCGACTTCTTCTCCTGCTTTTCCGGTTTCGATGCAGCTGGATCCTCAGCCGCTTTCACCGCGCGTTTTGCCCTACCCGAAACCGACTTCTGTGAGACACCTCTGAGAGAATGTTCACCGAATGCTGCTTCTTCTATGAGCAGTGAATCCGCCCACAAAACATCCAGAGCGGAGGCATCCGCGTATCGCATCACACTGACTCGCGGAATGTTGTTCGCAGAGCGGATAACCTCGTGTCGGACTCCGGCGGTCAGGATCAACACCTTTTTTCCTGTCAGCTCGAGCTTCCCCAGCAATTCCGCCATCTGTTTCGTCTTCGGCTGCTCGAAATCGAATGCTTCTATCACGCACACGGCACCTTCGCGAGCTCGGGCGCTAAACGCAGACCGGCGAGCTGATTCAGCGAGCCACTTCGGACGTGGACGCG
>CAYTDU010001144.1:0-1847 GCA_964436395.1 uncultured Gemmatimonadaceae bacterium
CTGGCGCTGTTTAGCAACGATCAGCGTCGTGCCGTGGAGGTCTTCGTGCCGTTCGTTCTCCCTGTGGATGAGAATCACGATATCGGCATCTTGTTCGATGCTTCCACTGTCGCGCAGGTCGTTTAGGCGCGGTTGACGATTGTCAGACACGGACGCCCTGCTGAGTTGTGACAAGACAACGACGCTCGTTTCAGTCTCAACCGCCAGATCCTTGAACGCCTTCGACATGGCACCGATGCGCAGGTCGTGCCTATCAAAAGTGCCCGGCATATTGCAGAGCCCCAAGTAGTCGACCACCGTTAACCTGACTTCTCGCTGTCGGATGTGCCGCTTGGCATGGGCGAGGATCGCGCGTACATCAGAACATCCGTCGAGGATGTAGATCGTACGTCCGGTCTCAGCCTCCAAGGCAGCCCTGTTGCGTTCCCTTCGGTAAGCGTCCTCGTCGAGAAGCCCACATCGGATTTTCTGGACCGGTGTTCCTGAACGCGCGGACAGCAATCGCAGGCCGATTTGCCCGACTGTCATTTCGAGTGACACAAACAAACTTGCGCAGCCGCCAGCGGATTTAGCGGCGTGCAGGCAGAGCCCCAGTCCCAGACTGGTCTTTCCGCAACTCGGTCGTGCACCGATAACCGTCAACGAGCCGGGGTCGAGTCCACCGTCGAGCAGAAAGCCCAGACGCCCGAGCGCTACCGGCACCTTGCCCAGTCGCAGATTGTGCGGGTTCTCCATCGCCTGCAGCAGGTCGGCTTCTGTAGTGCTATCTCGATCGCCCACGGCCGAGCTGCGGTCCGCATCAATTGCGCGCTCAAGCCTTTCGATGATGTCATCGGGTTCGCTGAGAACGTCGTACCCTTGTTCCTGTCCTTCGAAGCATGCGCGCATCAGTTCGCGCTTCCGCCAAGCGTCGCGAATCCTCCGACCGTAGAACGGCGCATTATGGGGATCTGCCACGGAATCGCAGAGTTCTTGGCAGAGCTGCGCCCAGTCACCGGTTGTGCATTTGCCGGTAGCCTCGAGCCGTGGGATGACGTTCACGTGGTCGACCGGTTCGCCAGCGTCGTAGACGCCCGTTATGACTCGGAACACGCGCTGGTAGTCCGCAAGCGTGAACATCCGTATATCAACGATGCTGCTAACATCGCCGATATCCCAGGGCAGGGCATCCTGGCATGTGCTGAGCAACAGACAGCCCAGTAGGGCTCGCTCGCTCTCGGTGTCCATCGGCGGCAGTCTATTCGGCTGCTGCATGCGTAGCCTCCGTGCTCAAGAGCTTTGCCCGATACTCCCTACCGCCCTTGCAGCCGCCCGGCGGATTCAGGGCGATGTTTAGCGGAATCGCTCCGGTCTCCACGAGGTCGACGATCCGCCGGTAGTCCTCGAGATGTGCCTCCACGTCGTCCGGGTCGCGCTCACGTGCCGCTTCGATGACAGGGTGCTCTGACTGTTGGTTAATGTGGGACGGCGTTTTCTTCGGTGCGGCCGTCTCCGCCACATACTTCGCGAGCCGGGCATCGCTGGCAAGTAGCGACAGACTCCGCCCAATGCCGTTGGCCATCAGCCACGGATCTGTGTCGCTCAGATAGACGTCGACCATTCGCTGAGCCCGCTCAAGGTCATCACCAACCACCTGCAAGATGGTCTTGATCGCCTTGCCGTCTCGTGCTCCGCTGAACCGGTAAGTGGCGCCTCCGCCGATTAGTTCAGACCAACGGTCGGTGAAGTAGTCGGTGAGGCTCTGGTGATTGCTCGGAACTCCTGCAGAGGTCTTCTTATTTAGTCTTTTCTTCTTATGGGGTAGTTTTGACCCCGGTTCCGGGGTAGTTTTTACTCCACCCCGGGAA
>CAYTDU010001145.1:0-1846 GCA_964436395.1 uncultured Gemmatimonadaceae bacterium
CGAAACCACACGGTCTTAGCCTTCTCGAAGATCGAGAAATCGTGCAGGCCGTAGCACACCTCCAGCGTAACCCATTTCCCAGGCGGGAGAACAACGTCGCCATCCGGAAAAGGGTATTCATCGGAGAAGAGCACTTCATCGCCTCGCTGAAACTCCATCCGCAGGTGATGTAACACGTCCTCTTGTGGGAGGTCATTACGCAGGCGAATACGACCCGAGTAACGAACGTCGCCCCTTGCCCATCCCTCGATCACCACCACACTGTCGCCCGGCAGGTTGCCCCGATTTCGCCACATCCTCCAATCATCAACGGCAAAACAGATTGAATGGGCATCTTCCGCACAAACAACGATTGCATCTTGCCGATGAATCTCGGACGCCGCGAGATGTTCGGCCGTCTCCTTCCAGTTCAACAACACCTCCTTCGTGTATTTTACCGAATCGCTGTCAACGAGCTTGGCACACGTTTGACAGAGCCAGATTCCATTGTTCACCGACATCCGTCCCTTGGCGTTCAGAGATGCGTCGAACCTCGGACCGCCAAGGGACGCAGCCGTAACGTGAGCGGCCACACCAACGTTCACGGACTTGCCCGACGTTGCGTGTGGCCCGCTTGTCAGTCTCCGGCACTTTGGATTTGAGCAACGAAGGCCGACCCGCCTTGCGAGGATCTCTTTCGTCTTTTGTGGAAAGTCGTCTCGCATGGTCAGGCCCTGCGTCATTGCTGCTCTTGATAATGACTCTCCACAAGCAACACGATCACCGCTGCCGTAAGATGCAAGCCGAACCGGGCCAAGTGCGGCGAAACAGCGTGAGGCTGCGACCCCTGGCCGTGTCCCGCCTGCTTGTTGCGTACTGTTGGCACGCCACTTTCCAGCAAGGTGCGAAGCGATGTCAATTGCTGCTGCGTGAACGTTGGCACGAGGTCGTTTGTCAAGCAGATGTTGATGAGGTTCTTTGCCGTGTCTGTTTGCCTATACGTCCATTTCCTCAAATTGCAGATGATCTTCATGGTGCTCTCGAATGCCTTGAGGCACTCGACCAAGCATTCCGAATGGCGTCCGTGCCGATAGTGCTCATGCGCTTTGAGAAACTCCTCGTTGGCTCCCTGGAACGCAGGATCCAACAGGAGATGTAGTGCAGGCTTCACGGCCTCCGTGTGTAGCAGCAAGTTGTTCTGGACGATGATGTGCCCCGACTCATACTGATAGCCGACGCCATGTTGAAGAAAACGGGTGTTTATCTCGTTCGCAACGGTACGCGCATTGCATTCCTCGTCGAGAAGTCGGTTACTATCGGCCTCCTCGATCAGGTGCATCACTACCTCGATGGCATCGAGAACATGCTCAGTGTCGCACTCTTGGAAAAAGTCAGCGAATTCCACCCGAAGGCGCGTGGTTTGCGATTCGTTCATGTGGCGAACACGCCGTCGATCCTCGCTCAACCGGCCAGTGCCCAGCTCTCGCCGAAGCACCAGGCAAGCTTGCGCGAAACAATCCTCGCCTTCCGTTCCCAGGGCACGGTAGGCAGGGATCGTGCGGTCGTAGATTCTCTGAGTCGCATCATCGAGAGCGTGCAGAATCTGCACCCGCAGTGGGTGGGGGATGTCGTCATATTGAAACACGTCGGGCGACCCGCCCTTTTGCGTTCGCTGCCGCCTGGAGAAAATGTCGAAAACTGCCATTCCTGAACCCCATACGACAAGATTGGGCCCACTGGACAAGGCCCTACAGCTAAACCTCTTTGCCCAAATACGCCTTCAAGAGCGCCTTGAACAGTCTCCCATGGTTTGGCACCTTCAGGTGCAGAAGTTCCTCGACTATCGCCCGTTTGCGCAGCGACGCTG
>CAYTDU010001146.1:0-1845 GCA_964436395.1 uncultured Gemmatimonadaceae bacterium
TGCTGTGAAACTCCTCACCGGTTATGTCGCGAGTAATCGGCGAGCCCGATATTACTTGTGTGGCGGGAGTGTACGGAGTGAGGTCGGGCGTGATCGTCTCCCAGGTCTCATCCTCAGCTGTTGTCTTGTGAAGGAACTGGGAACCGTGATAGACGACGTTGGGATCGTGCGGAGATACCTCGATCGGTGATACGCGCTGGAACCGAAAGTCGAGGTCGCGCGGGTTGTGTCCGTACATGTTCGCCGCGCCAACGTAGAACTGCATCTCTTGGCCAGTGAGCTTGTTGTAGCGTCCAAACCGGCCCTTGCAGTTGGAGTATACGATGTTTGGATTGCCAGGCTTCGGTACTGCGGGGCCCGTCTCGCACCCCCCAATCGCCCGCCAATATCCGATGTGTCCTGCCTCGGCCGAGTAGGGTGGGGCACTCGGGACCATGATGGTAGTGTTGTCCTGTTGACCGGCATAAACCCAGTACGGGTGTTGGTCGTCGATGTCCACCTGATACAACTCTGCCGTAGGTTGATTGAATTGGGTGGACCACGTCACGCCACCATCACGTGTCACATTTGCACCGCCATCGTTGCATTGTACCCAGAGGTCGGGATCGTTCGGATTGATCCAGATGTCGTGATTGTCTCCGTGGGGCGTGGATCTCCGTTGCCAGGTTTCGCCGCCATCGGTCGACCTGAAGAAACCGGTCGTGTTGACGTACAGCACATCGGCATTGGACGGATCGGCGTCGATGTTCAGGTAGTAAAACGGGCGGTCCAGGAGATTGTATTGGGTCGTCACCAATCGGAAGCTGGCTCCACGATCGTCGGAACGATACATGCCGCCTTCGCCCTCTGGCGCTTCGTACAGCACATAGAGACGATCCGGATCTGAACTCGATACTGCCAGGTCGCTCTTACCTCTTATACCACGTGGCAGACCGTTGGTGAGTTCGGTCCAGGTGTCGCCGCCGTCAGTGGATTTGTAGACGCCGCCCTCATTGGCACCGCTAATGATCGTCCAAGGTTTACGCTCGGCACGCCACATCGAGGCGTAGATCTCCCGCGGGTTGTCGGGGGCGAATTCAAGATCAACGGCGCCGGTGCTATCTGACACGAACAATACCAGTTCCCAATTCACTCCACCGTCAGTGGATCGATATACACCGCGTTCCGGATTAGGCCCAAATGCGTGCCCGATTGCCGCAACAAAAACCAAGTCCGGATTTTGCGGGTGAATCTCGACGGCCCCGATCTGGCCCACATCGCGCAATCCAATGAAGGTCCAGGTACGACCTGCATTGGTTGACTTGTATACGCCGCGCCCCGTTATCACGTTGCTGCGAATGCCGTCCGAGCCTGTGCCCACGTACACGATATTGGGGTCGGAGTCGGCCACCTGGATCGCCCCTATCGAGGCGGTTTCAAAAAACCCGTCAGAAACGTTCTCCCAGCTCTGGCCGTAGTCGGTTGTCTTCCAGACGCCGCCCCCGGTTGCTCCCATGTAGAAGGTTCCCGGCTCCTCGGCTATGCCTGTGACAGTCGTCGCCCGGCCACCGCGCGTGGGACCAATCATGCGGAAGTGAAGGCCCTCAAAAAGGGTAGGGGAGTACAGTTGATTCGGATCGCCAGTTTGCGACTGGGCTTCGTCTATGCTGACGACGCCGGCAAGCAAGATCGTCAGCGAGGCAGCCAAAATGGAAGTTCTCATCGAATCACCTCGGTTGAGTCAGAATTACACTGGAACATAGTCTGTATTGATTGGCCGTTTCTGGCAATCGGGACATATACGTGGTGGGTGCAGCGAAATATCTAGAGGACCGTGACTGGTGGATCGCGAGTAGTGAGTGGGAG
>CAYTDU010001147.1:0-1844 GCA_964436395.1 uncultured Gemmatimonadaceae bacterium
GCTGATGACAACCCCGTCGAGGAATGCCTGGCGGTCTGTCAACAGTGCGACGATTTCGTTCTCTTGGATGAGTGACAGTCTGCCTACCTCTTCCGGCAACACCAGCTCCGAATTGTGGCAGAACGGGCAGCGAAGGTTGCATCCGGCGGTGTAGACCAACGCTGCCATTCGGTCCGGGTAGTTAATCAGCGTCATTGGCACCACAGCTGCGATCTTCACGCTATGCGTTGAGATAGACCGGGGGATGAAGTGTACTGCTGCCGGCCGTACGTGCTACGCCCCGCTGTGGTTTTCATACGTCCTACACAGCCGTAACCGCTTGTTGATCATAGACCACGCGGTCGGCAAACTCGACCCGCTTGCCGTCGTTCCACTGTTCAATCGGTCGTAGATACCCCACAATGCGCGAGTACACCTCAGTGGGTAGTTCACACGTCGGGCAGGTCTTCTGCTCCCCCACCAGATAGCCGTGGTGAGGGCAGATGGAGAACGTCGGAGTCAATGTGTAGTAGGGCAGATGAAAGGTCTCGGCAATCTTTCGTACCAGCCGTTTGGCCGCGGCCGCACTCGGGCTTCGTTCACCCACGAAGGCGTGAAAGACCGTCCCACCGGTGTAGCGAGTCTGTAGGGGATCTTGCAGGTAGAGCGCTTCGAATAGGTCCTCCGTGAAGCCGACCGGGAAATGCGTGGAGTTGGTGTAGTAAGGGGTCGTCCCTCCGTATTGTTCCAGGTTGTAGATGCGAATATCTGGATAGCGTTCGAGATCTTTCTTGGCCAGACGATAGCTCGCTCCCTCGGCAGGGGTTGCTTCGAGATTGAAGATCTCGCCGGTTTCCTCCTGGAACGCACTCAGTCGAGCGCGCATAGCATCGAGAACCTCGATCGCAAAGGTCTGCCCATCCGCTTCGTCAATGGAAATGCCCTTCAGATTGAGGAGGGCTTCATTCATCCCGATCAGCCCAATCGTCGAGAAATGGTTTGTCCAGTAGCCGCCTGCGCTCTCCTTCACTCGCTGCAAGTAGAACTTGGAGTAGGGGTATAGGCCAGTCTCTGTTAGGGTCTCCAGGGTCTTCCTCTTGATGATCAGGGCCTCTTTCGCAAGCTCCATCAGCATCCCCAGCCGGTCGAAAAATTCTGACTCATCCTTCGCCTGGTAGCCGAGCCGCGGTAGGTTGATCGTCACGACACCGATCGAACCGGTGAGCGGATTGGAGCCGAACAGACCCCCGCCGCGCTTTTTCAGTTCACGGTTGTCAATCCGCAGGCGGCAGCACATGCTTCGAGCGTCCTCTGGCTTCATGTCGCTTCCGATGAAGTTGGAGAAGTAGGGAATGCCGTACTTGGCAGTCATCTCCCATATCGGTGTCAGGACCTCGTTGTCCCAGTTAAAATCCTCGGTGATGTTGTACGTAGGAATGGGGAAGGTGAACGGTCGCTCGTGCATGTCTCCCTCGATCATCACTTCGGCAAAGGCGCGATTGAACAGATCCATCTCCGGCTGACAGTCACCGTAGACGGCACCCTGTAGTTTGCCGCCAATGATTACCGGTTCGTTGCGCATGTATTGGGGAACAGCGAGGTCCAGAGTCACATTGGTGAACGGAGTCTGAAAGCCAACCCGGGTGGGGACGTTCATGTTATACACGAACTCCTGCAGGTTTTGCTTGACCTCCGCGTATGATAAACCGTCGTGGCGGATGAACGGAGCCAGGTAGGTGTCGAGGTTGGAAAAGGCCTGCGCCCCAGCCGACTCGCCTTGGAGGGTATACAGAAAGTTCACCACTTGCAAGAGCGCCACCCGGAAATGCTTTGCCGGCTTGGCCTCGATCTTTCCCCTCACGCCA
>CAYTDU010001148.1:0-1844 GCA_964436395.1 uncultured Gemmatimonadaceae bacterium
CGCCGAACAGCTCCGAATAGGATCGGCGACGCTGTACCGGAAGCTCAAGAAGTACGGCCTCAGCGGGCAATCTCCAGGCCGGCGGAACCAATCGACAGACGGATAAAGCGGCGGCACAGAATCGTAAATCGAGAGGAGAAGGAACCCACCAGAGCGGGGTAGATGACTTGAGAGGCAGACGAGCTGATGAAGCCGAAAAACGACATTGAATTCACGTTTCCGGTTGGGTACCTGCGATTCCATGAAGACCAACTGTTCAATTACCAGCTGAACCGGCCTTACTCGTTGGGCTACGCGCGTTCCGAGGATTTGAAGGAGGCCGGCAAGAGGATCGGCACATTTCCCGACTGGAAGGCCGAGATGTTCAGGCAAGCCAAGGTGGCGATCTCGGAAGGCCGCCTGATGAACGCGGCCTTCTACTATCGGGCGGCCGAGTTCTATACGTTCCCTGACGATCCTGACAAGGATCGGTTCTATGAGCAATTCTCGGAGCTCTTCTACCAGGTGTTCGAGGCCTACGGGATCGAGCGGATCCAGATTCCCTATGGCGTGGCACGTCTGCCAGCCATCGCGATCGGCCCGGCGGGTTCCGCGCAAGGTACCCTCCTGCTGCATGGGGGCTACGATTCCTTCATCGAGGAGGTCTTTTCTCTGATGTGGTCCTTCGCGGCCTTCGGCTTTAGGGTCATCGGCTTCGACGGGCCGGGGCAGGGGGGGGCGAGACGTCATTGCGGACTTCCGTTGGACTTTCGCTGGGAGAAGCCCGTGGCAGCCGTCCTCGATCACCTCCAGCTGAGCGATGTCACGCTGATCGGGCTTTCCATGGGCGGCTATTTCGCCCTTCGGGCGGCCGCGTTCGAGCCGCGAGTGAAACGAGTAATCGCGTCGGGACATGCCTATGACTATCGACGGGTCGCCCGCGCGCCCGGTGCTGCGATCCTGATGTTCTTCCATGATCATCTCCGGGGATTCACCAATAACCTGGCCAGATGGAAGATTCGCAAGGGGGGCATGGAGGCGTGGAACATCGCTCATCTGATGCACGTGCTCGCGTTGGACGAGCCGATGGCTGCTCTGGAATTCGCCATGCAACTGAATGAGGAGAATCTTCATTCGGACCGCGTGAAGCAAGACGTGCTGATCCTAGCCTCAACCGAGGATCACTTTATCCCGTTCCGGCTCCACGCGAAGCAGGTGCGGCTCCTCACCGCCGCGAAGTCGGTCACGGAAAGGGTATTCACCAAGGAGGAACATGCCCAGAATCACTGTCAGATTGGCAATTTGGGTCTTTCCTTGAGAGTGATGAGGGTGTGGATTGGCGAGAAGAGGGCGGAACGAGACTCCTCACGGCGGGTCAACCAGTCGATAAGGAATCAGGACCAGGGTGTCACTCCAAGAAGAGGGTATAACAACGGCATTCAACGGTCGGCGCTTCGCTCCTCCGCTGATGCCCGCCGTTCTGCGGAGTTCCCGGCCATGTTCTGGTTGTCCTGATTGCGGCTGACAGGGGGCGCACGGAATTGCCGATGGCCAAAGGCCGATCATGATCCATTCACGCTGGGAGATCTTCGCGGTTCTCTTGACTGGCCTGGGCAATTTCATGCTGGCCGACTGGCTTGGCCTGAGGCTGGTTTTCGTAGTCGGAGCCTGTCTCTTCTGGATGGGATTCGTGGCGATCCGAGCCTCTGCCGACGCTTCGGTGCTCGGGGAGTGGGGAGTCACCACCCGAAATCTCGGTCGCAGCCTCGGGCTCCTGGCACCAGTGGCGGTCCTGGCGGTCTTCGTTTTCATCGCCTACGGGATGTTCACCGGCGGGGAGGCGCCCATGGTATTGAGCTACACCA
>CAYTDU010001149.1:0-1837 GCA_964436395.1 uncultured Gemmatimonadaceae bacterium
AGTCGCCGTCAACGTTACAGCCAAGGGCGGGTATCCAGCATCGGGAGTTGATGTTAGGATTAGAGTTGTGTCTGTGTCAATCATCCATGTACACCCGGAGAGGGCGACCAGCAACAAACCAAAGAGCATCAATCGTTTCATGCTATCACCCCTTCAAGAGCCGCAGTGCGGGCCGGCGCTCTCGAACCGACCCGCCCCTGCGTAAGGAGGCAGTGTGGGACGTGGTGTCCCGCTGCTGTTCACCAGTGCACGAGGAATCCAACCTCGGGCACGAATCCGAATTCTGTAGGCAGTGCTTTACGCCATGGGAATTCTGCGCCCAGCCATACGGTCAACGGTCCAACGAACCCCTCAGCACGCAGGCCGACCGTATAAGCCGCGATCTTGATCTTCTGCGGGTATGCGTTTGGTTTGAATTCGCCCGACTGAGATACGCTGAACTCACACCCGTAGGATAGCGTGCCGGTCTCGTTGACTGATGCTGTCTGTGTCCAACCTACGCCGAAATCGAGATCAACGATCCAGTTGTCAACCAGTGTCAGGAGATCCGGATCCGTGTACCTGGCATCCGCCGCGAACGTCCAAGGCGATAGTCCGATGTGACCATCAACATCCGCTCCGCAGATAAACTCAGGCGCTGCGACGATCCCGATATTTTCTACTCCGAAGTACGGCCCACCAAGAACCAATGCCGACAAGCTCATCAATACCGCTATCGATAGAATTGCAATACGTTTCATGTTCCCTCCTAGATTCCTACGTTTTCGTCTTTCAGTAGCCCGGTGACGAATTCATCTGTCTTTGCCCACGCTATCGCAAATGCGTTCTGCCAATCTGGACCAGCCACCTCGAACAGCCGCCTAATATGCGGTCGGATATCGTCTGCTAGTTTGTGTGGATCGACCTGAGAGAGTAGAGAGATTGCGATTTCTGCCGCCTGTTTTCGAGCCAGACGTAGTACCACTTTCAGCGCTTGCTGTTTCAGCCAGTTCAGCATCAACTCACCTCCTCGCTGTCAACTATAGCCCCGTTTGATGTATCAAGTCAAGTCCTCGTCATCATCGTAGTCTACCCGATCGGATAGCCGACGCTTGTTCCCGTTCTGCGCGACCAGCTCGATGATCTCCTTGACGTCTTTCGACTTCATTCCGTTAGATTTCGCGGTCACTACCGTGTTCGCAGTGATTGCCTGCGTCAATCGTTTGATCTGTGGTTCCAACCTCACCAGCACGAACGCCGCAACAAAGACCGGGAACCCCACATCACCGATGAATCCACCTATCGCATCCCACATGTATGTCCTCTCAGAACCCAGCCGCCTTTATGCCTGGAGTCACAGCGACCCCGTAGAATTGCGCCGACACATAGGGTTGCCACGTCCACTGCTCTACGCCAGCGGAATTGAGCTTGCGTACTACGTTATCGCCAGACGTGCCAGCAACACGGAATGTACCGTACACGTTGCCGAACTCATCTGGCGCGCAGCCGACTGCATGAGCAGTTCCGCCGACATTCGCATCCCATGCCGCCGCCCCGTTTGACAGAACAAACTTGCGGATCTTCTTCGTAGCGCCCATCGCACAGTATCCATACCCATCATGTCCGACTCTCACATCCTCAACATTGGTGCATATCGCGCTACCCCAATAGACGTACCCATTCAGCCCAATTCGTAGCAGATATCCCCCCCCGGTGCCGATGTACAAATCCGGAGTTCCCTCATCGATCGCCAAACCGGTGACATCCCCGTAAGGCGAGATATACCGCCGTGTGAAATTGCCAGTTGTGACAGACGCCCCATAGACCGCATCATACGCAAACCCAGTTCCCGCGTAGA
>CAYTDU010001150.1:0-1834 GCA_964436395.1 uncultured Gemmatimonadaceae bacterium
TCCTCTGTCGTGCTGTAACCACCCGTGCTAACAGCCTCGACCCGCATCGTGATCTCTTCTTCTGACGCAAACAACGTGGAGCGGGATATGTCGAATTGCCATCGATCCAAGAGAGGAAACGCGCCGGGAGTAGAAGTCTTCGACAACGTCGAGCCAAAATAACCAGCCTGAAATACGCCATTGTAGACCAGGCTTCCATTCATCCAGATCGAAACGCTAGATGGTATTTGACCTGCAGAGCCAAAATCGATCACCTCGAAATAGACACGGCCATTCTTGGGCCAACTCGTTTGACCATGCGCTGGGATCTGATTCGTGACATAAATACGATCCGCTGCGACCAGCTCGAGCACGTCGTCGATATAGATAAGCGGTGGCTTACCGTAACTCATGCGGGACTCACTATTATTGCAACGACTTTCATACCGACAACCTTTGCACAGCTAGCCGTCACCCTGTACCAGTCGCGCTCCGGATCGCCCGGTGACATGGTCTCTTCCCAGATGTCCACACCGCCGATCGAAATTTGTAACTTCCATGCAAAGACCGTCGGAGCCTTCCACTTTAGCCAAAAGTCTATGCCAGCCAAGAGGGTAACATCTACGTTCTGCGTTATCTGCACATATGATTTCGGGGCGACGGTCTTAGCGTATACCTCTTCTTGCTCCTCGTCCGTGATCGCGAAGACATAATCGCCGGCGTGAGCAATGTCTGGTCGGTACAATCGACCTACACGGATCCCAAGCAAATGTCCCAGCTCCGTGAACTCGCTATAGCCGATCAGCGCCATTTATATTTGTCTCGCGATCTCGATGTGATCCCAGTATCCACGACGAGTCAGTTGCGAAACCTGCATTCCAAACCCCACGTACCCACCCGAGTCATATGGAAGGGACCCAGAGTTGGCGCCTAAAGCGTCGTCGATAAACCCCCCTACACCGTCATTTGCCCCGTCCATCTCCATCTCCTCCCAGACAGGGGCAGAAACGGGATAGGTTGATAGATCATTCTCATAGGCACGCAACACGACGTCCCCAGCCAAGTTCACGATCTGATCCAATCGGATGTGCCACCACTCCCCCAGGTTCTTGGTCTCCTGCGAGCGCAGTAGTGAATTAAGCGACGTCGCCATGGGAACCCCGTCCACGACTCTACCCTTGCGTACCACGACGCGATGAGGGGCAGTATCTTCGAGACCGATAATGTATCCCTCGTCATTGACGCTCGCGCCCTGGAGTGCGACGAAAAACATCGGAGCGAATCCTTCAGCGAGACTTGTTCCCCGCATGATCGCCCCTCTGATCGAGACTCCGCCCACAGACACAGGGGGACCGCCCGCGCCCGCCACAATAGGAGCGTAATCAGCTTGCGCCGTGTATAGACCCGCAGCGCCCGTCACGGCGACGACACTTCGCATCCCGTAGATAAACGATCCTCCCCCGTTGGGGGGAGTTGGACTTCCTGTGACACCACGAACCAGCGAAGCGGTCGCGAGGCCATCGGTTAATGTATTCCAGTCAGTAGATGCCATTACGCCTCCTACGGCAGCGTTCCCCAACCTCCTGCCGGGTTTTCGAAATTCTCATGCGGCAACGCAGCGTTGAATAAAGCCCAGATCCAGAGCTGCCCGCCAACGTCCGCGTCCATGCGTCTTGACCGCCGATCCGGAATCGCGCCGACATATGCAAGATCATCGACATCGAAACCGAGTTCCGACCAGGCCGACGCGCCAAGTGCGATCCGCTTCAACCACATCTCTCCATTGACACCGCCGGGACCCGCGTTGTTATGAATCCGAATCTGTCCGTTCGGACTCTGGCCAACTAAAATGTTG
>CAYTDU010001151.1:0-1833 GCA_964436395.1 uncultured Gemmatimonadaceae bacterium
TAGGTGCTACAACGCGGGGAGAAATTAGGCCCATGGTCAAGACCCTGTCAAGGCAATATGTCACATATTTTGCGGCGGTGTGTAACACGTTATATGGCAGTGACTTACGAGTGTTGCTGTGGCTTGGGAAACAACGGAGCCAGTCTGGCGATGTTTCGACCAGCGACATGCGGCGCTTCGAGGTCTGTCCAGACGGCATTTTCGACATTGGAGGTGAAGCCAAGTGCCTCCCACACTTGTTGCGCTTTGTTGGGCATGAATGGCGTGGCCAAGAGTGTAATCCTTGCCAGGGCCGCCGCCAACGATCCAAGCACTACCTGCAGTTCTTCCGTCCTGCCTTGTTTCTGGAGTGTCCATGGTGCTTGTTCTTCGACGAACTGATTTGCCCTAGTAACCAACTGCCAAGCCACAGTGGCTCCCTCATGCAATAGGTGCGCGTCCATCTTGGCTCGGTACTCGTGAATGACCTCAGTTCCCACCCCATCCAACTCTGTCTCACCCGAGGAGTGTGGAATGGTACCGTCCAAGTAGCGCTCAATCATAGCGAGTATTCGGCTCGCAAGGTTGCCGTATCCGTCCGCCAACTCAGACAGATATCGCGCATCGAACCTATCCCACGCGAAATTCCCATCGGCATCCCACGGCACTTCTCTGAGCAGGAAATAGCGAAGCGCGTCAGGGCCGTGCCGGTCGATGGCGTCTCGCAAGGACAACGTGACTCCCGCACTCTTCGAGAACCGTGCGCCGGAGATGTTGACCCACCCGTGACACCACACGCCACCAGGCAACGGCAGGTTCGCGGCCATGAGCATTGCCGGCCAAAACGCGGCATGGAAGCGGAGAATATCGGGACCGATAACGTGCAAATCCGCAGGCCACATTTCATCCCAACCATCATCCGGGAAACCCGTAGCAGACAGGTAGTTGATCAACGCTTCGGCCCAAACGTAAACGGTGTGTTCACTATCACCCGGCCAAGGAATTCCCCACGGGACCGACGCGCGGCTCACCGATAGGACATATTCGTCGTCCCAATCCTGGACCACGTTGCGGATCTCGTTGAACTTGGATTTTGGTCGCACGAAGGCATTTTCAGTGCCATACGTCTTCTCGTAAAACTCCATGAGACGATCGCTGAATGACCCGAGTCTGAAGAAGAGGTTGGGTTCCTCCACCCATTTGATTTCTCTGGTTGGGTGTTCCGGGCACTTTCCTTCCACTAGGTCCTTTTCGGGTTTGAATGCCTCACAGCCCACGCAATAAAGGCCGCGATAGGTTCCAGGCTGTATCTCTCCCGCGTCTTGAATCCGTTTCCATAGCTCGTGCACAGTTCGCCTGTGACGATGCTCGGTCGTGCGAATGAAGTCTGTATGACTTATGGAGAGCTCTTGCCAGGCCTGCTCGAACTTCGCAGCGATCCCGTCCACCCACGCTTGCGGATCGACACCGGCTTCTTCGGCGACTTGAGCGACCTTTTGTCCGTGCTCGTCCATGCCGATGACGAAATACACTCGCTGCCCACGCAGCCTTCGGTACCGTGCTATGCAGTCGGCACCGATCTTCTCGAATGCGTGCCCGAGGTGCGGCTCACCGTTCGAATAGTCAATTGCTGTAGTTATGTAGAACTTATCCGTCACTGTTCTTTTCCGGCCCGGGTTTCGGGTTCTTTCCAGGGGACCGCGATGCGTCGTCTTGGTTTTTGGGGTCCTGGCGCCGTCCCCGTCTCCTCTTGCGACGCCTCTTCCTGGGTGTCACCGCCTCAACTGCCTCTGCTGTGGTGATCTGTTTGTCTCCCTCATCGAAACAGATCGGAAGAGCACACGTCTGAACTCC
>CAYTDU010001152.1:0-1826 GCA_964436395.1 uncultured Gemmatimonadaceae bacterium
TCTGAGTCGTCACGACTCTGTACTTTTGATTCTCGCGGCGTGACCTTGAAGAACGCTTCCTCGTTCTGCAGCTTGGCCGCGACGCGGTCGAAAGCCGCCTCTTCCAACGCGAAGTACAAACGCCGATTGACCTTGCGCGAATAGATCCTCCCTTCGCCGACCATGACCGTCAATAGCTCTGCTACGATCTCCGGCTTGGCGGCGCTGCGGTCTCTGGCCCGCAGCGCGGCATGTAGCGCATTCTCACTCCATGCGACCCGACCCTCCGCTTCGGTCGTTGAGCCTAGAATCTCGAGGATGTGTTCGTCCAGGGCCACGCGCCGCGGCTGCGCAGCGTACTGGTCGCAAAGCACCCAGAACCGCCCAGGACTCGCCAGATTCGCATCCTCGTCAGGCCGTGTCAACCTGACGACACCGTCCTTGCGCAATCGGTAAAGCGCCGCTAAGATAGCGGCCTCGCCCGGATCGCAGATCTTCTCCAGACCCTTGATAATCTGATCGGTTGTCCACCACCCTTGGGTGCCATCTTTCTCGGTACCGGCCAGCCCCATCACATAAGTGATGCGCTGCTCCAACTGCGGCTGGCGCGGCGGCTGGGTCGAAGGCTGCTCTTCAGCTTCAGCCCGCGCTCGCGGCCCAGCCACTCCGATCCCCTGGTTCGGCTGACAGATTGTGTCGTACAGCTCGTGGTCGACCTCTTCCGATCCAGCTTCGTCCTCTGCAACTCCAACCAGTTCGACCTCTTCCGAGCCCGCCTCGCCTTTGCGCTTCGGCCATTCCGGAAGCAAGACCTCAGGCTCGTTGTACTGGATCGCCGTCCCCAGCTCCTCGAGCGATGCGATGAACCGCTGACAGAGATCCAGTGCATCGTACTCGATCGCAGCCGACACTCCCAAACTGACAACCGCTGTCAGCTTCTGCCAATCCTCTTGGACCTGGTCGAGCAATGCACAGCTTGCTGTGCGGCCGTCGTCTTCACCGACTTTTCTGGCAGCCTCCCGCAATTGCTTGATCGCGGCTTCGGCCACACCATGGGCCTGGTACATGGCATCCTCGTTCTTCTCCCAATCGAATGTCATCGCATCGCCCTCCGAAAGATTTCCAACAGCCGATCCCGAGATGCCTCGAAAATGCCCGGGAAACCGCTCTCTCGCGATCCGGCAACATTTATAACCTCGAAGTCGGCGATCAACCGCGCTATGTGGTCGTACCCATCTTCGTTCTCAGAGAATATGCTCGTCTCGGCCACCACGTCGAACCACGGCTTGCCGTGCTTGCGGCATAAATCGACGGTCAGCTTAGTACCGCGAGAAGCCGCGATGTTATGGCAGTAGATCAGCGTCGCGTCAGCCGCCTTGACGTTCAGCTCCGTGCGAACGCGGTAATCCTCAGACGGAGCCTCGCGCAGTTTCGCTGCGTACTTGACTCTTATCCGACCGGTCTCACAGCGATAGCCCTGAGGCGCCCAGCCCCCTACGGGGATCTTGAGCTTCATGGCCGCCGAGAGGGCACCCTGGTCGACTCCGGTCTGGCCACCGGAAATAACTTTGCGTAGGCTCATCGCACCTCTCCAGTCATGCCGCATTTGCGACACGGTTTTTCTCCAATAGCCTCGAGCATACCGCTACCCCCCTCACGCAGCTCGCGCTCCAGCGCAACCACGTCACCCACTGAACGGCACAACTCCAGCGGCCCCAGCCTCACGGTCCCATCCGGGTGCACATGCAACGAACACAGCTCGTGGTACCCCTCCCATTGCCGCACGAACGCGGCAGAGTTCTTGGGGCGCAGCTCTGTTATGGTGTGTTTCTTCAGCCAGTAGCAGG
>CAYTDU010001153.1:0-1825 GCA_964436395.1 uncultured Gemmatimonadaceae bacterium
TTCGCCGGGCACTCGACGAGCTGGAAGCCACGATCGGTTGCGGCGACGTGGCCCCAGATCGGCTTGACCGAGCAACCCACGAACGGTTGCGACGGATGTTCAGGAAGATCCTCCCGAAGGACGAAATGGAGGCGTTGGACTGGTTCTATCAGCCGCAAGCCGATCTGACCGACAGACAGCGCAAACGCGGCCGACTGGCTTACCGGCGAGCATTAGGTCAACTCGAAGCCAAGACCCGATCTGGCGACATCGACCCCGCACCGATCGATCGTGCCGCCAAAGCACGGTTGGCGAGGTTGGTTGCCAAGATCGTCAGCCCCGAGGAAATGGAGGCGTTGGACTGGTTCTACTCGCGTCAATCCGACCTGAGGGAGCCCCAGCGGAAACGCGGTCGAGCGGCTTATCGGGCGGTGTTGGAACGGTTGCGGGATCAGAAGTTACCCGAAATAAAGCCAAGTGCGCGGCGAGATCCTCAGCCAACTCGCGCATAGGAACCAGCGGTTCCGGTTCGCGAATATCGACCAGTAATTGACGCTCGGCATATAAGGATAAGCCGTGCATCACAACCAGCAAGGAAGTACACCCATGTACGTCATGAGGAGAGTATTTGAATGGAAGAGCAGGTTCTGGAACTCTTGGAATCGCTGCATGCTAAGGTTGATTGTATTCAGTCGCAGATGGGTGAATGCACGATACCTGCGCAGGAGTGGTTCAGCGTTGAGCAGGTTGCCAAGGAACTCGGCAAGAGTCCGTTCACCGTCCGGGAACGGTGGTGCAACGGCCGGAGGATTGTCGCAGAGAAAGATGTGCATTCAGGCCGTTGGAAGATCCCACGCGACGAATTCATCCGGCTAAAGAACGGCGGTGGATTATTGCCGATCGCTGGGTAGGCCCGGGTGTGTTGTAACCGCGTGATGTGGCCTCAGGCGGCCGTGTGGACCGCCTGAGGCACCTTTTGTGCTATTGGAGGTCGTAGACAGTTGCCAGCCAGTCGGTGGCCTCATGCAGGCGGTCGTAGTGTTGACGTGCGTAGTGTTTCGACATTTTTCCGCTAGCGTGCGATAGATACAAATCAACCAACCAGGGTTCTTTCTGGTACTGCCTTGCGATTGCGTCCGAGCCTGTCTTGCGAAAGTACTTGAACGTCAGGAACTCGCCGTCGAGTTTCGCCCGCAGGTTGCGGAATGCGAGGCGAACACTATCTGTTCGGGTCGGTTTTCCGTTGTCCTTGATGCGCTCGGCAAGTAACGGTTGGCCGTTCGGAGACAGAAACACCAGGCTCGAATCGTTCGGGTTCGTGGCGTGTTCCTTGAGTAACCGCAAAGTACATGGCCAGAGTTTGTGCTCGGAGTCAACGGTGGTCTTGTGGCGGTCTCTCTTTATGATGCCAGCCCCGAAGTCTATCATGTCGTGGTCCAGCGTTGCCAGGTCTGCTTGTGTGTAGCCACAATTAATGGCAAGGGCGATCCATGCCTTTAACGGGCCTGTCGCGTTGGTGTACAGGGTTTGCACCTGGTCAACGGTGAAGAACTGTAGTTTTGGCGTCGGGAGTGTGATCGTCGCGTACTTCTTCATCTTCCGAGGCTTCGTGTCGATGTGCTCTTCGTCGTAGCACCATTCCACGCATGCCTTCACGGTACGCAAGCAGTGTTTCGTGTTCGCCGCCGACGATCTTCCAGTCGACATGGCCTTCAGGTGCTCAACGCGGTAGGCATTAAGGGACTCGGCCGAGAATGCGACCTCCACGCTTGTCTTCCGTTTGCGTTGGCAGAACCTCTGGAAATCCTGAAGACGAAAGACGTCGGAGGAGTAGCTTGACTGACTA
>CAYTDU010001154.1:0-1823 GCA_964436395.1 uncultured Gemmatimonadaceae bacterium
CCGAACTGGATCAGCAGGGGTACTGGGCCTGGCGCTACCACGTCGATGTTGCGGAGCCCAGACCCGCGACCGAGGTTCCGATCCTCATGTATCACAAGGTCGACGAGACGGCCCACACAGAATGGTGGGTCACCACACCGGCATTCCACCAGCAATTGGACTTCCTTTCCTACCTGGGCTATGAGAGCGTTCTCTACTCCGATCTCCTCGCTTACGCCCTAGGTGATCTCACCCTCCCCGATCGCCCGGTAGTTCTGACCTTGGATGACGGATATCTGAACCAGTATCAGAATGCTTTCCCTGCTATGACCAGCCGCGGCATGGTCGGTACGTTCGGCATCATCACCGGAAGAACCGGTGGGTCGGAGAGCGAACGCCAGGACAACAGCTGGGATGAGCCCGAGGCTCCGTACCCGGCAGACCATCTGATCTGGCCGGAGATCCAGGCCCTCCAAGCCGCGGGGATGGAGATCGCTTCCCACTCCCATATGCATCCCCACTTCCCACAGATCACAGACGAGGAGCTCATCACTGAGCTGCTGCACTCTGCGGGGGAACTGGAGAGCCACCTCTCTCATGCCCCCGACGCACTCATCTATCCATATGGCGACTACAACGAGCACGTGAAGCACCTCACGGCGGGAACCGGCTATCGCAGCGCAGCTGCAGTGCATTGCGCCGTCGAGAACACCGGAGCAATGGACTGGTTCGCCGCTCGCAGGGTATGTATTTACGGCCAGGACAACCTCGGCCAATTCTGGACCAAGGTCAATGACGACCATGAGACGACGAATCTGACCGTCTACGTTGACGATTCCCAAGGCGGGCACTGGGCCGAGGGTGCCCATGTGAAGTTTTACACTGAGGACTGGGCATTCCTCCTCGGTCAGGGTGTCACCGCTGATCATCCTGCCTACTACTTCCATCTAGACCAGATGCCGGTGATCTCCTTTCCATATGAACTGAGCAATCATCGCGATGTAGATGAGGAGTGGGAATATTGGGGAACGGGTGTCGTTACGCCCGATCCCGGTGCCGATGCCATCACACTTCCACGAACGGCGCCCTACGTTAGCTATCACGAAACATATGATCAGCCGGAATGCGAAGATCCCGTGCACGAGTTCTATCCTGGTCAAACGGTGTACGTCAAGGTCAGTGTCTTCAATAATGATGAATACAATCCCCGCGATGTTCGCCTTGCGGTCTACATCAACTCCGAAATGAGTCTGGCAGACCCATCCGTCTCATCTCCGGAGTTCACTGCCCCCCCCCAGCAATGGGCAGAGCAAATCCTGTCCTGGACTGTCCCGCCCGACGCGCAGCAGGATGATGTCTACTATGTCAACACCCGCGTGGAGTCCTACTACAATGAGCACTTCCTGACGTCTGACCTGACTGGATGGTACCTGCAGTTCGCAATCAGCGGTGAGGCTCCAATCCTCACCGTGGACTGGGTAGAACCCGAGGATGGTTCCCTCGGGGCCCACATTCGAACCAATGTCCTCGTGCAGTTCAGCGAGGATATCGCCGCGGACCAGTTCCAATCCGGGAATTTCGTGCTGGAGGCCGGTGGAGCCCCCGTGACCTGGACCTACGAAGAGGCAATGCCTGGGTTGTTCGTCTTCGATCCGGATTCCGATCTGGAGCCTCTGACGGAGTATACGTGTACGCTGAGCGGAAACATCACATCCCCGGGTGGAGCAATGCTTGACGGCAACGACAACGGGGTTGCGGAGGGTTCTCCAACTGATGACTTTGTCTGGACATTCACAACCATGCAAAGCGAGACGATACTTCATGTCCCCTACTACAACCAGGAC